>CAYHCR010000251.1:0-5961 GCA_964354895.1 uncultured Myxococcales bacterium
GGGTCGGGGGCGGCGGGGGGGTCGGCGGCGTGGGTGGCGTCGGCGGCGTCGGCGGTGGCGTGGTCCCGGTCGACTGCACCGGCCTCGCGCCGCTCGCGCTCGACGGGCTCTGTCCGGCGATCACCGCCGCGATCTGCGACAGCCTCGAGGCGTGCGGCCTCATCGGCCCGGCGCAGCACGCCGACTGCGTCCTGCAGAACCTCTCCTCGTGCGACGTCGCCGCGATCTCCGCGAGCCCGAACGTCACGTTCGACGGCGCCGCCGCGGCCTGCTGCGTCGCGACGCTCGCCGCAGACACCTGCGCAGGTGGTCCCGAGCAGCTCGGCCGGGCGATGAACGCGGCCGCCGCGTGCGAAGACGCCTTCGTCGGCGTGATCGCGGACGGCGGCGGCTGCGTCGACGACGAGGAGTGCCTCGTCGGCTCGTGGTGCGACGACGGGATGACGTGCCCGGGCGTCTGCACGCCGAGCGGCGGCGCCGGCGCCGCCTGCCTCACCGACGACGACTGCCTCGCCGGACACTTCTGCGGCGATCAGAGCACCTGCGCGAGCTTCCTCGTCGCCGGCGAGGCCTGCGGCAGCACGACGGACTGCGTCGCGGGGCTCTTCTGCATCGACGACGGCACGGGGACCCCGCGCTGCTCGACGCCGCCGGGGCTCGGCGACGCCTGCGACTTCGGGACGATCACGTGCGACTGGCGGAGCACCTGCGACATCGACTTCCTGACCGGGACGGGCACGTGTGCAGCGCGCCAGGCAGCGGGCGGCGCGTGCCTCTTCGCGTTCGGCTGCGAGCCCGGCCACTACTGCGCCCTCGACCCCGCGATCTTCCCGCCGGTCCCGGGCACCTGCACCCCCGTCCCGCCCTTCGGCGGCCCGTGCGATCCGGCCACCGCGCGCGACACGCAGCAGTGCGGCAATTTCGCCGAGTGCGATCCGGTGACGAGCACCTGCTTCGCAGGCCTGCCCGCGGAGAGCGACTGCTCGGCCGCCGACTCGGCGAACTGCGCGCCCGGCCTCGTCTGCAGCTCGGACTTCCAGTGGTGCGAAGCGCCGCGCCCCGGCGGCGATCCCTGCGGGCAGGACTTCGACTGCGCCTCGGGCCGCTGCCTCACGGGCCCCGGCCTCTGCGACGACGTGACCGCCTGCGACTGACGCGCGCCGCTTCGTGTTGACACCCGCCGCCCGGCGACCCTTGCACGGGTCTCCGGGCGGTGGTCTTTTGTCCGCTCCCTCGCACGGAGTCCCCCATGCGCCGCAACGGTTCACTCCGCGCGCCGATCCTCGCGCTGTTCGCGCTCGCCGCCTGCACCGACGGCGTCGCCTGCGGCTGCCTCTCGCCCGCGCCGCGCGAGCTGCCGGACGAGGCGCTCGTCTTCGACGGCGCGCAGCTCTGGCTCGGCGCGGACGCCTTCACGCGGATCGAGGCGGAGCTCCCGGCGATGGTCGAGCAGTTCCTGCCGGGCGGACTCTCGTTCGTCATCCCGCCGGGCCGCTTGCAGGAGGGCTGCCTCTTCGGCGCCTGCGCGGTCGACACGCTGCTCTGCAGCACGGGCCCCGGCTGCCCTATCACCGCCGCGCTCGGGCCCATCACGCTGGAGCGCCGCGCGCCGAACCGGCTCGTCCTCGTCACGAGCGCGAGCGCCGTCTCCACGCTGGATCTCGTCGGCACGCCGACCTGCGACGTCGACATCGCGATCACGGATCGCCGCGTGACGCTCGACGTGACGCTGCAGGTCGATCCGCTCTCGCACGCGCTGGGCTTCCAGCTCGGCCCGCTGTCGCTCCCGCTGCAGGCGCAGGACTTCACGATCCGCGGCGGCGCCGAGTGCGGCACGCTCGAGGCGCTGCTGCCGCTGTTTTTGCCGACCTTCCAGCAGAACATCGACGACGAGCTCGCCGCGCAGCTCGCCGCCGCGCAGGACCCGATCAACTGCATGGCGTGCGGCCACTACGCGGCGCAGGACTGCACGACCGGCGCCTCGTGCGCGGGTGATCCCGCGTGGTGCCGTCCCGGCGGAGATCCTGCGGCGCTCTGCGTGAACAAGCCCCAGGGGCTCGAGGGCGTGCTGCCCGCGGGCGCCGCGCTCGCGGAGGGATTGACGCCGGAGCCCTCGGGCTTCGACCTCGGCCTCGCGCTCTTCGCGGGGCAGCGCCAGCCCACCGCCACGCAGCGGCCGATCGATCGCGACGGCGCCGGCGTGCGCGTGAACCTCGTCACCGGCGCGCTCGCCGCGGGGCAGACGCCCTGCGTGCCTGCCTGCGAGGCGCCCGACTGTGTCGCGCCCGCGCGCCTGCCGCCCGGCCCGGTCGACTTCCCGCTCGCCGCCGCGGAGCTCGGCCTGCCGCCGCCGCCGATGGCCCTCGCGATCTCCGACGCGTTCCTCGACGCCGCCGCCTTCGAGGCGTGGCGCGCCGGCCTCTTCTGCATCACCATCGACGCGAAGGTCTCGTCTGCGCTCTCGACGCAGACCTTCTCGGCGCTCGCCGCGTCCCTGGCCTCGCTCGACGGCGGCAAAGCTGCGCCCATGCGCATCGCGCTGCGCCCCCAGCGCCCGCCGGACGTGATCGTCGGCGCGGGCCGGGACGGCGCGCCGATCCTCGTGCTGCGCCTGCCGGAGCTCGCGCTCGATTTCTCCGCGCTGATCTTCGAGCGCTACGTCCGGCTCTTCACCGTCGTCGCCGACCTCGAGGTGCCGCTCTCGCTCACCGTCACGCCGGAGGGGCTCGTGCCCTCGATCGGCGACCTCGGCAGCGGCGTGACGAACCTGCGCGGGATGAACAGCGAGCTGCTGGAGGAAGATCCGCAGGATCTCGCCGTGGTGCTGCCGACGCTGCTCGATCTGGCGGGCCCGTCGCTCGCGGGCGGCCTGCCGCCGATCGCGCTGCCGGAGCTGCTGCCGGGCTTCGCGCTGCAGATCGACGCGGTCGCGGGCCTCGAGCCCAAGCCCTCCGGCGACGGCTCGCACGAGCAGCTCGGGCTCTTCCTGTCGATCGCGCCCTGACGCGGAGCCCGCAGGGCGGAGCCAAAGAAGATCAAGGCGTTTCCCGCGCGCAAGCGCGGGTCGGGAGCTTCGGTCCCCGCCACGCGGGGCCGAGCTCACGTCTCGCCTTGATAGCGGCCGAGAGCGCCGTCCACGCGGCGCCCGCGGTGATCGCTGCTATCCTCGCCCGGTGCGTCACCAGCTCGCCCAACTCGGCGCCCGCAAGCTCCAGGAGCTCGCGGCCGCGGCCTCCGCGCCGGCGGCGATGGAGCAGCTGCGCCACTGCATCACCGAAGGCGACGACGTCGACTGCTACAAGATCGACCCGTGGCACTTCGCGGAGGCAGCGGGCGTCGCGCGGCCCGAGGCGCTGCGCGTGCTCCTGCTCGGCGCGCGCAGGGGCGTGCTCGAGCTGACGTGGGACCTCCGCTGCATGTGTGGCGGCGTGCCGACCTACCGGCGCCGCCTCGCGCAGCTGCCCCGAGAGACCGCGTGCGATCACTGCAGCTCGACGGTCCAGGCGGATCTGGAGGCGAACGTCGAGGTCAGCTTCACCGTCGATCCCGACGTGCGTCCGCTCACCTACGCCGACTTTCGCGATCGCGACACGACCTCCCAGGAGCGATACCTCAGCGACATGCGCCGCCGCCTGCGCCCGGGCCGCGAGCGCCCGATCGCGGCGCACGTGCTGATGCAGCAGGACTTCCGGGATCTCTTCGGCCTCGAGACGCTCGCGGAGGGGACGAGCTATCCGCTCCACGACGCGACGTTTCTCTTCAGTGATCTCGGCGGGACGACCGATCTGTGCGAGGCGCTCGGCGACGAGCGCGCCTTCGAGCTCGTGCGGGATCGGCTCGCGCTCATCACCGCGATCGTCCGGCGCCACGAGGGCGGCGTCGTGAAGACCGCGGGTGACGCGGTGATGGCGGTCTTCCCCACGCCCGGGCCCGCCGTGCGAGCGGCGCTCGAGATGCGCGCGACCGTCAAGGAGAAGGCCAACGGCAGCGGCGCCGGTGAGCTGCGGCTGGGCCTGCACCGCGGCCCTGCGCGCCTCGTCACCTCGAACCACCAGCTCGATTTCTTCGGCCGCACGGTCAACATCGCGTCGCGCGTCCGGAGCGAGGCGCAGGCCAGCCAGCTCGCGATCTCGGACGCGCTGCTGCTCGACTCGGAGGCGCGCCGCGCGCTCGACGGCGCGGGGCTGCCGCGCAGGCCCTACGAGGCGAAGCTGCGCGGCATCCGCCAGCCGGTCACCGTCGTGCTGCTCGGCGGCTGACGGGCCGGTGACGCGGCGCCCGGCGCTCCCGCAACGATGACCAGACGCACGACGGCCCGCCGCGGGAGCGCTCCCGGGCGGGCCGCAAACATTCCGTTCCGTGCCGCTAGACGTTCGCCTCGAAGAGCGCCGCGGCGCCCATGCCGCCGCCGATGCACATCGAGACGACGCCCCACCTGCCCTTGCGGCGCTTGAGCTCGTTGAGCAGGGTCGCCGTCATGCGCGTGCCCGAGACACCGAGCGGGTGGCCGAGCGCGATCGCGCCGCCGTTCGGATTCACCTTGCTCTTGTCGAGGCCGAGCTCGCGCGAGACGTAGGCCGCCTGCGCGCCGAACGCCTCGTTGATCTCGAAGACCGAGATGTCCTCGATCTTCAGGCCGTTCTTCTCGAGCAGCCGACGGATCGCCGGGATCGGGCCGATGCCCATGATGTCCGGCGCGACGCCGACGACCTGCAGGTCGTGGAACCAGCCGAGCGGCGTGACCTTGAGCTCCGCGGCCTTCTTCTCCGAGAGCAGCACGCACGCGCCGGCGCCGTCCGTCAGCGGGGACGCATTGCCGGCCGTGACCGTGCCCTTGGGGTTGAACGCCGGCTTGAGCTTCGAGCGGCCCTCCTGGGTCGTCCCGGGACGGAGGATCGTGTCGTTGCCGTCGACGACCTGGATGAGGCGCCCGAAGGCGTCGCTCGTCGTGGTGAACCCACCGAGCAGCCTGTCGCTCAAGAGTTTGTATTCGCCGCGGTATTCGGTCGCCACGGGCACGAATGGCGCGAGCGGACTCTCCGCGTAGACCGTCTGCGGTTGCTTGCTGGACCGCATGTACGTCACACGGCGCTCTAGGTCGCCGGTCGCGTGCCAGTCCGTCTTGGACGCGATCAGCCGGCTGCTCGCGCTCGTCCCGCGGTACTCGTAACACGGCAGCATGAGGTCGAAGTAGCTCTTACCACCGGCGGTCGCGACGTTCGCCGGGTAGTCGTAGGCGACGTAGCCAGCGCCGATCGTGTTGGCGCCCAGGGTCGTGGTCTCGCTGGCGATGGCCGCCTCGATGTAGGGGATGGCCGTATTGTATTGGTAGCTGACGACGCGGGTCTTCTGGAGAACGGTGCCTTCCCAGTCCTCGATCTTGGTGGGGTGGTTGTAGTCGTCGAAGCCGTAGCGCTTGGTGATGTAGGTGAAGGCAGCGCGTTTCGTGGTCGTCGTCACGAGCTTCTGCTTGAAGAAGTAGTCGGGGATGTCGGCACCGTAGGCATTGTTCACGTTGGTGTTGGCCTCCCAGGTGTTGGTCGTCTTTACGGCCTGGAGGGCATCGGAATCGTAGTCGACCTCGGGGACGCCCCAGCGGTAGTCCGTGCCCGGATCCGAAGACCAGCGAGCCTGATGCCAGTTCGTGCGACCTTCGGGACTCGTCGCGCTGGTCTGAAAGGTATCGGCGTCGACGAAGCTGTAGCCATAGGTCCAGACCCGAACAGTCGGGTAGTCTTCGACGATGCTCATCTTCGTCACCGCGATGGCGTCGCTCTTGCCATTGTCGGCACCGTCGGCATCGGCGTCGTCGTGCTGATAGACGTTGGCCACCGGTCCGCAAGATGGCGAGCTCGTCAACGGCTGCCAGATGTTCGAGGAAATCCAGACGACCGTCACCCGGCACGCCTATCGTTCGCCGCGCGGATGGACCGCATCGGTCGACGTGACCAAGGTCGTCGA
>CAYHCR010000252.1:0-4463 GCA_964354895.1 uncultured Myxococcales bacterium
GACCTCATGGACTCGACCGCGGCGCTGGTCGCGGGGGCCGCCGTCGCGCTGCCGGGTCGGAGCGCGGACACGTCCCAGGGGCGCGCCCTCGAGTTCGCGGCCCCGTGGGCGCGGCGGCCGATGGAGGCGCTCGTGCTCGAGGCCGTGCGCGCCGCCGGCCTCCCGCTCGCGCCGGGCGAGACGCGCGACGCCGCAAAGCTGCGCGCCGTATCTTTGCAGAACTTCACGGGGTCGCCGAAGGAGCGCGCCGCGATCGAGGCGGAGGAGGACTGGGGCCGCCTGCTCGCGGGGCTCTTCGACGCCCACGTCGAGAAGACGCTCGTGAACCCGACCTTCGTGACGGCGTTCCCGACCAGCATCTCGCCGCTCGCGCGCCGCAACGACGCGGATCCGGGAATCACCGATCGCTTCGAGCTGTTCTGCGCCGGTCGCGAGATCGCCAACGCCTTCTCGGAGCTCAACGACCCGATCGATCAGAAGGAGCGCTTCGTCGCGCAGACCGCGGCCAAGGCCCGGGGAGACGCCGAGGCGATGGATCACGACGAGGACTACATCGTCGCGCTCGAGCACGGCATGCCGCCCGCGGCCGGCGAGGGCATCGGCATCGACCGCCTCGCGATGCTGCTCACCGACGCTGCCTCGATCCGCGACGTCATCCTCTTTCCCCAGCTCAAGAGCCGGGACTGACGTTGGAGACCCCGGCGAAGCGCCCCACCGTCCCGGCCAAGCGCGCGGTGCCCCGCTTCTCCGTCGCGGCGCTCCTCACGTCGCTGGTGCTCGAGGCCGGCGCGGTGCTCGCGCTCGGCCCGCTCTCGCTCGCGCTGACGGGCGCTGCTGGACTGCGCGCCGATCGCGCCACGGCGATCGCGAGCGGCACCGCGGCGCTCTTCGCGCTGGTCGCGGGGGCGATCGCGGCGCGCCTCACGCGACGCGTCGGATTTCCGGAGCTCGGCGTCGCCGGCGTCCTGGTCACGCTCGGCGGCTACGTGCCGCTGCTCCTCGCGCGCCCGATGGGCGAGGCGCTCTTCGCGTGGGTCCCCGAGGGCGCGCTCTGGTTCGCGCCGCTCTTCGCGCTGCTCGGGAACGTCCTCATCGGCTCGATCGGCGCGACGCTTGCACACATGCTCGGGGCCGGAACGCGGCTCGACTTCGGCTTCGCCTACGAGGCCTCGATCGCGCGCGCCCACCTGCGCCTCTCGGGTCGGCTGCTCGGCGGGCTCGCGCTCTTCGCGCTCGGGATCATCCCCGGCGTGATCGCGACCGCCCTGCTGCTCCGGCGGGAGAAGCGCAGCCCCACGGTGATCATGACCGTGCTCTCGATCGGCGGCGTCGCGGTCGGCGTGATGGCGCTCTGCGTCGTGCTCTCCGTGATGAGCGGCTTCGAGCTCGATCTCAAGAAGAAGATCCTCGGCACGAACGCCCACGCGGTCGTGCTGAAATTCGGCCCGATGGACGCCTGGCCCGCCGCGGCGAAGGTCGCGCGCGCCACGGAGGGCGTGATCGGCGTGACGCCGTTCATCCTCAACGAGGTGATGATCACGACCGAGCAGAACCTCGCGGGCGTGCTGATCAAGGGCATCGATCCGGCGACCGTCGACGAGGTCACCGAGCTCGCGCGCGAGATCGCCGATCCGTCGTACGGCGAGGGCAGGCTCGAGTGGCTCGCGACGCCCGAGGAGATCCCGCTCCCGAAGAAATTCGGCGCGATCTCGGACGTCACGAAGGACCTCCGCGCGATCGCAGAGGAGCTCGCGCGGAAGGAGAAAGGTCTGCCAGCCGCCGTGCCGGACGCCGCGCCCGTCGCCGCGCCGCAGCAGGGGCCGACCGAGAAGAACACGCTGCCCGGCATCCTCGTCGGTCGCGAGCTCGCCCGCAGCCTGAAGGTCTTCGTCGGCGATCCCGTGACGATCGTCAGCCCGATCGCCGGCGAGCTCGGACCGATGGGCCCGCAGCCCAAGTCGATGCAATTCCGCGTCGCCGGGGTCTTCTACTCAGGCATGTACGAGTACGACTCCAAGTTCGTCTACATCGCGCTCCCCGTCGCGCAGCGCTTCTTCAAGCTCGGCGACGCGGTCACCGGCCTCGAGCTCAAGGTCGCCGAGATCGACGACGCCCGCCGGATCTCCCGCGCCGTGCTCGCCGCGCTCGAGGGCTATCCGTTCCGCGTGAAGGACTGGGGCGAGATGAACCGCAACCTCTTCTCGGCGCTCAAGCTCGAGAAGCTCGTCATGGCGGTCATCCTCGCCTTCATCGTGCTCGTCGCCTGCTTCAACATCCTGAGCACGCTGGTGATGCTGGTGCTGGAGAAGGGCAAGGAGATCTCGATCCTCAAGTCGATGGGCGCCCGCGACGGCTCGATCATGAAGATCTTCGTGCTGGAGGGGCTCGCGATCGGCACGATCGGGACGACGCTCGGGATCGCGCTGGGCCTCGGCCTCTGCGGGATCATCTCGGTCTTCCCGATCCCGCTGGACCCCGAGGTCTATTACATCCCGAGCCTCCCGGTCCGGCTGGACGCGGTGCAGTTCGTGATGGTCGCGATCACGGCGGTGCTGCTCTCGTTCCTCGCGACGATCTTCCCGGCGCTCTACGCGTCGCGGCTCTCGCCGGTGGAGGGCCTCCGCAATGACTGACGCGCCCCGCGTAGAGCTCCGCCCCCTCATCCAGGCCCGCGGCCTCAAGAAGATCTACGAGATGAGCGGTCGGCCGCTCGTCGTGCTGCAGGACTGCGATCTCGACGTGCAGGAGGGCGAGATCCTCGCGCTCGTCGGCAAGAGCGGCGCGGGCAAGAGCACGCTGCTGCACCTGCTCGGCACGCTCGACGCGCCCAGCGAGGGCACGGTCCTCTTCGAGGGCGAAGACGTCTACGCGCGGGACGAGGTCGCGCTCGCCGACTTCCGCAACAGCACCGTCGGCTTCGTCTTCCAGTCGCACTACCTCCTGCCGGAGCTCACCGCGGTCGACAACGCCGCGCTCCCGCTGCTCGTGCGCCGCGTGCCCAAGGAGCAGGCGCGCGAGAGAGCCCGGGAGATCCTCGCGCAGGTCGGCCTCGGACACCGGCTCGACCATCGGCCGGGAGAGCTCTCCGGCGGCGAGCAGCAGCGCGTCGCGCTCGCCCGCGCGATCGTGACGAAGCCCCGGCTGCTGCTGGCCGATGAGCCGACCGGCAACCTCGACCCACGCACCGGCGGCGAGATCCACGAGCTGCTCTTCCAGCTCAACCGGGATCTGCGGATGACCACCGTCGTCGTCACGCACCACGAGGAGCTCGCCCGCCGGATGCCGCGTTGTCTGCGGATGGAGGCGGGGCGCGTCGTGCCCGGCTGAGCCGCTTTTCCTTGTGACGCCCCTGCCAATCCCCTAGCTTCGCGCGCCCTTCATGCCCCGTTGCCTCGCGATCGCCCTCTGTCTGCTGCTCCCGCTCACCGCGGCGGGCGCGGAAGCCGCCGTGCCTGCGGCGCTCTCGCCCCCGACGGTCGCGCCCGCGGCCGGCGAGCCCGAGGCGGGCCCCAGCGCCGATCGCATCACGAAGATCGTGATCGACGGCGAGCGCCGCGCCGAGGCCGCCGCGATCTACGCCGCGATGGCCACCAAGGTCGGGGATCCGCTCGACCGCGCGCGCCTGCGCCGCGATCTGAAGCAGATCTTCGCGCTCGGGCTCTTCGACGACGTGAAGATCGAGCTCGAAGAGGGCACGAGCGGCAGCGTGCTGCACGTGCTCGTGGTCGAGAAGCCGGCCGTGCGCGAGGTGAAGATCGAGGGCAACGACGAGATCTCCAAGGAGGATCTGGAGAAGGAGCTCGACGTCCGCCCGTTCCAGATCTTCGACGCCGCCGCCGTGAAGCGGAACGCGCAGAAGCTCGGCGAGCAGTACCTCGAGAAGGGCTTCTATCTCGCAGAGGTGAAGGAGGAGATCGTCCCGATCGGCGAGGCCGAGGTCGACGTCATCTTCCGCATCGCCGAGAACGCCAAGGTGCAGGTCAAGGAGATCCGCTTCGTCGGGAACGAGAAGGTCCCCGACGCGGATCTCAAGGCGGTCATGTTCACGCAGGAGGGCGACCTCCTCGGCTTCCTGACCGGCAGCGGCACGTACCGGGAGGACGCGTTCCAGCGCGACATGCAGGTCGCGCAGGGCGTCTACTACGACAACGGCTACATCAACGTGAAGTTCGGCAAGCCGGTCGTCGCGCTCTCGCCGGACAAGAAATTCCTCACGATCACGATCCCGGTCGAGGAGGGCGAGCAGTTCTCCATCGGCAAGGTCGAGGTCGCCGGCGATCTGCTGCTGACCCGCGAGGAGCTGCTCGAGAAGCTCGGCACGAAGCCCGGACTCATCTTCTCTCGCGCCCGCCTGCAGCAGGACATCCAGGGCGTCACGGCGCTGTACCACGACGAGGCGTACGCCTACGTCAACATCACGCCGCTCACCGCGGTCCATACGACCGACCGCCTCGTCGACCTGC
>CAYHCR010000252.1:4473-5923 GCA_964354895.1 uncultured Myxococcales bacterium
CTCGGTGATCCCGGGGGTGACCGCCCGGACGGTCCTGACCTTCGAGATCCAGAAGGGCAAGAAGGTGAAGTGGGAGCGCATCGAGATCACCGGCAACGACAAGACCCGGGACAAGGTGATCCGCCGTGAATTGCGCGTCTACGAGGGCGAATATTACCACGGCACGCGCCTCAAGCAGTCGAAGGCCCGCGTCAACGCGCTCGGGTACTTTGACGCGGTCGAGTTCACGACCCGCCGCGGCTCGACCGACGAGCTGATCGTCGGCGTCGTCGAGGTCAAGGAGAAGCGGACCGGCGTCTTCCAGCTCGGCGCCGGCTTCTCGTCGACGGAGAACTTCATCGCGACGGCGCAGGTCGCCGAGAACAACCTCGTCGGCTGGGGCCAGTCGGCCTCGCTCTCCGCGCAGCTCTCGTCCCTGCGGCAGCTCGTGCAGCTCCAGTTCGTCGAGCCGTATCTCTTCGACACGAACTGGACCTTCGCCTTCGACTTCTTCCGCACGCAGGCGGACTACGGCGGGTTCATCCGCGACGCGGTCGGCGGCGACGTCACGTTCGGTCACCCGCTGCCGTTGCCCTGGACCGAAGACGTCCGCCTCTATCTCACCTACGCGCTCGAGGACGTGAACGTCACCGTCGGCGGCGCGCAGACCGGCGCGGTCGCGCTCGCCGGCCGGTTCGACGACGGCCTCACGAGCTCCGGCAAGCTCACGCTCTCGTGGGACACACGAAACAACCGCCTCTTCCCGTCGCAGGGGTTTCTCCAGACGATCTCCAGCGAGCGCGCCGATCCGCTGCTCGGCAGCGAATTCGTCTTCACGCGCTGGACCGCGAACAGCCGCTGGTACTTCCAGCCGATCTGGAAGCTCGTCTACAAGATCAACGCGACGGTCGGCTACGTCGACGGCGACAACCTGCCGATCTCCGAGCTCTATTATCTCGGAGGCATCAACTCCCTGCGCGGATACACGCTGCGCACCGTCGCCCCGACCGTCGAGCTCGCGGCGTCGCCGACCGATCCGGGCTCGCCGCTCGTGCCGTACCCGGTCGGCGGCAACAAGCAGCTCATGCTCAACCAGGAGCTCGAGTTCCCGATCGTCGAGAAGGTCGGCATCCGTGGCGTCGTCTTCTGGGATCTCGGCAACACGTACGGAGAGGCGCAGCCCTTCCTCTCCGATCCGCAGCATGATCTCCCGCTCGGGATGTTCCACGGCGCCGGCTTCGGCTTCCGCTGGTTCTCGCCGATCGGGCCGCTGCGCTTCGAGTGGGGCTTCCCGATCACGCCCCGCGTGCAGGACGAAGGCGTGCTCTTCGAGTTCACGATCGGCAACAGCTTCTAGCCGCGCCGAAGGAGTCCCCATGCACCGCCGCTCGCTCCTCCTCCCGCTCCTCACCGTCCTCGCGTTCGCCGCGACCACGTTCGGCCCGCTACCCGCCGCCGCCGAGCAGAAGCC
>CAYHCR010000253.1:0-2919 GCA_964354895.1 uncultured Myxococcales bacterium
ATCTGGCTGGTTGATCCCGAGCTCAAGGGCGCAAAGCTGCGCGAGGGCATCCTCGCCGACGTCGCGCCGACCGTCCTGCAGTTGATGGGGCTCGAGGCGCCCAGAGAGATGGGCGGCGCGCCGCTCGTCGTGAGGTGATCCGTGGAGGGCGGCGACGGGCTCTTCCAGCGGATGTTCGAGGACGCGCCCTTCGGGATCGCGCTCGTCGGGGCCGATCGCCGCCTCCTGCGCGTGAGCCCGGCCTTCGCGCGGCTGCTCGGCACGCCGGCAGAGGTGCTCGTCGGTCGCCTCGTCGACGACGTGACCTGGCCGGAGGATCGCGAGCTCACGCGACAGGTCTCCCTGCGCTCGCGGGAGGCCGGCGCGCGCGGAGAGACGCTGGTGAAGCGCTACCGCCACGCCGATGGGACGGCGATCTGGGCGGAGGTCACGGTCCTCGATCCGCGCGTCGCCGAAGGGCCGTTCGCGGGCGGACGGCTCGTGATCGTGCACGGGCTCGCGCAGCAGCGGCAGGCGGACGCGCAGCGCCGGCAGACGGAGCAGCGGCTGCGGATGGCGCTCGAGGCCGGGCGCATGGGCACCTGGGAATTCGAGCTCTCGACCGGCGCGTTCGTGCTGGGCGACGGCACCGCGGCGCTGCTCGGGCTCGACGCCGGCAAGCCGCACGACGCGGCCGAGTTCTTCGGATGTGTACACGTCGACGATCTGCCTGCGATCCAGGCGCGCCTGGAGGAGGCGCTCACCGCGGAGGGCCGACGCTACGAGCTCGAGTATCGGATCCACGGCCCCGACGGCGGGCTGCTCTGGCAAGCGGTGCAGGCGGAGGTGCTGCGTGACGCGGCCGGCACCCCGTTGCGGCTGCTCGGCGTGGTCCAGGACGTCACGACGCGGCGGCACGCGGAGGAGGCGCGGCGCGAGGCGAACGAGCGGCTCACGCTCTTCTTCGACGCGACGAGCGATCTCATCGCGCTGCTCGGGCGCCGCGAGATCGGCTGGGAGGTGCTCTCGGCGAACCGCGCGTTCTGGGACTGGACGCACCTCACGCCTGACGCGATCGCGGGCCGGGACGTGCTCGGCGCGATGCCTGCGACGAGCGCCGCAGAGCTGGGTCGCCTGCTCTCCGAAGCGTGCGAGGCGCGGCGCCGGATCCGCTGGGTCGGACCGGTCACGATGGCGGGCGCCACGCGGGAGCTGGAGATCGACGTCCACCCGATCGTCGATCCGGACGGGGTCTGCCGGCGGCTGATGACCTCCTCGCGCGACGTCGACGACCTGCGCCGCGCGCTGCGGGAGCTCGAGCACTCGCACGAGCGCTTCCGGCTGCTGGGCCGCGCGACCGACGACCTCGTCTACGACTGGGACATCTCGACCGGCGAGATCCGCTGGAACGAGGTGATGCGCACCCGCTTCGGCTACGAGCTCGACGCGCGCAGCGGGAACATCGCCTTCTGGGACGCAAAGCTGCATCCCGACGATCGCGCGCGCGTCGGCCGCGAGGTCGAGCAGGCGATCGCCTCGCCCGAGGGCCATCTCGTCTGCGAGTACCGCTTCGCGCGGGCCGACGGTGCATGGCTGCACGTCTTCGATCGTGGCGTGGTGGAGCGCGACGACGCGGGGCGCGCGCTCCGGATGATCGGCGCGATGGCCGACGTCACGCCGCAGCGGGAGCTCGAGGCGCGGCTGCGGATCTCCGACCGCATGGCGTCGGTCGGCACGCTCGCCGCCGGCGTGGCGCACGAGATCAACAACCCGCTCGCCTTCGCGCTGCTCTCGCTCAAGCTCGCGCGCAACGAGCTGCACAAGCTCGTGCGCGCGGAGGGCTCCCTGCTCCCGCCGACGACCGACCACCCGCGGCTCGGGTCGCTGGTGCGGGCGATCGACGACGCGACGACGGGCTGCACGCGCGTGAAGGAGATCGTCCGCGATCTGAAGACCTTCTCGCGGCCGGAGGAGGAGCGCGTCGGGCCGGTGGTGCTCGAGCGGGTGATCGAGTCGGCGCTGTCGATGGCGCGGGCCGAGCTTCGTCCGCGGGCGCGCCTGGTCCGCGACTACCAGGACGTGCCGCCGGTCAGCGGGAACGAGTCGCGGCTCAGCCAGCTCTTCCTCAACCTGATCGTCAACGCCGCGCAGGCGATCGACGAGGGCGACGTCGAGGGCAACGAGGTCCGGCTCGTGCTCTTCGCGCGGGAGGGCGAGGTGATCGCGGAGATCCAGGACAGCGGGCCCGGCATCCCGCGGGAGCTGCGGCCGCGGATCTTCGACCCGTTCTTCACGACCAAGCCGCTCGGCGTCGGCACGGGCCTCGGGCTGACGATCTGCCACGGCATCGTCGCGGCGCACCGAGGCTCGATCGAGATCGACGATCGGCCCGGCGGCGGGACGATCCTGCGGGTCCGACTGCCCGCGCTGATCGGCGCGGTGGCGGCGGCGGCGCGACCCGTTTTGCCGCCCGCGCCTTCGGTCGGCGTGGCGCGCGAGCGGCGGATCCTCGTCGTCGACGACGAGCCCCTGATCGGCGACTCGATCGAGGAGCTGCTCGACGAGCACGACGTCGAGGCGGTCCGCTCCGGCCGCGAGGCGCTCGAGCGGCTCTTCGCGGGCGAGCCGTTCGAGGTCGTCGTCTGCGATCTGATGATGCCGGAGCTGACCGGCATGGACGTGCACGAGGCGCTGCTGCAGCGCGCGCCGGCGCTGGCCGCGCGGATGATCTTCATGACGGGCGGCGCCTTCACGCCGCGCGCGAGCGCTTTCCTGGACGCGGTCGGCAACCCCCGGCTCGCCAAGCCCTTCTCGGCGAGCGAGCTGCGCGCGGCGATCGCGGCGGTGGTCGCTTCCGTGGGGTGAAGCAACGCAGGCGGCGCTCTCGGTGGCGCTGTCGCTGCCGCCGCCGCTGCCGCTGACACGGCCCTCGGCCCTCGG
>CAYHCR010000253.1:3019-5922 GCA_964354895.1 uncultured Myxococcales bacterium
CCTCGGTCCTCGGTCCTCGGTCCTCGGTCCTCGGTCCTCGGTCCTCGGTCCTCGGCCACGGTCGCGGGCACGGGCACGGGCACGGCCACGGGCGGGCCCCCTCTCCAAGCCCCGCCCGCCCCCTCCCACGCCGTCAGTCGGTGCATCACCGCCGCCACCGCATCCAGCTCCCGGTACGGCCCTCCGATCTCCTCCCTGCCGACGTACCCGAGTCCCTCCGCGATCCTCAACGCCGCCTTCGCCTCCCGAGCGCTCCCCGCCGCGCCCAGGTACCGCTGCCGCCGAGGCCCACGAGTCAATCAACGGGCGCGGTCCCCGAACAGCCGGCCGCGGGCTGCCCAAGAACCGGAAGATCAGAGCAACTGCCCCCCCGACTGCTCCGGCGAAGCGATACGGGTTGTCGGCTGCGGCCTGGTCCACCCAGTAACGAGCGGCTTCCCCCCCCATTCACTTTGGTTCTCACCTCATCGCGCCCAGAACCCCGGCGCGGAGTGCATCCGGGGGAGAGCTGCAAGGTGGTGCGAACCCGAAGCCCATGTGGCTCCTCCGCTCGTAGGACCCGAAGAGTTACGCAATACTTGCGCCGGGCGCCGGCATTCATTCCCTGCGCTGCTTGACCTCCCGACACGAATCGGCAACAGCGTCCCCGATCCGCGGGTGCAGCTCGATCCGAGCAGGGTCGTCGCAGTCAGGCTTCGGCCGGGGACTCGGAGGCCTCCGTGCGGAAGCCAGGGCCGGTCGGTCGATCACTCAACACGGTCCTCACAGACCCGTGACCCCGCTCCGACGTCACCCGCGTTCAGACAGAGCAAGCCACAACCAAGTCCCCGGAGCGCCGGATGAGCTTTCGTACCCGCAGCCCGCCGCACCTCCTCGCCGCACTCGCCGCGATCGGCGGCTGGGTCGGCTGCGAAGCCGGAACACCACCCGGCACGCCCGCGCCGTCGGCGCCGACGTTCGCGACGAGCCGACAGGCCATTCTGGCCTACGGCGAGCCGTGCGAGCTGCAGGAGGACTGCGAGACGCAGGTCTGCCTGTCGACCCCGGCAGCCTGAGGAACCGCTGCCTTCTAACTGCAACCGCCCTCGGGGGCCGTGGCCAGCACCGTCGATTCGACTCCTGGCAGGTCCAAGGAACCGGAACACATTCGCCCATGAAGCGTTGCTTCATTCCCGTTTCCCGAGAGGGAGTCCCATGCGGCCGTTCCTCCTGGAAATGAAGCTGACCAGATGGTCACGCTTCGACATTCACAGCCGACAGGACTGTCGCTTATCAACTCGATATCACACGAAGCGGCAGAAGGGATGACCAGGAGGCGTGCGTGAACCTCGCCAGTTCCACAGCCGGAGTCACCGGCAATCACGGTCTCGATGGTGACGATGCCGGTCGAGCAGTCAGCGAGTGTCTGCTTGAGGCACGCCCAAACCGGGCCGTCGAGGGAGCCAGCGGCAAAGCATTCGAGCGTGCCGCAAGAGGGCGCGCCGGGAAGGCGGCCGGCGACGTAGTCGTCGACAACGGCGCGGAGGTCGGGCGGTTGGCCTTCTCCTCCGGCGCCGCCGCCGCCCGAGATCGGTCCGGACGGAGTTTCAGAACAGCCAATCGACAGAATGACGAAAGACGCTAGGGCGAGTGAACGCATTGACGCTCCTGGCAAACCAAGCCAACCGCGCAGTTGTCGTCGGTCAAGCAAGCAGGTTCCACATAGCCAGGACGGTAGCAGACTACGATGTCCCGATCGATCTCTGCCGCGTGGCGCGCTTCGGCATGGTCGCCCGGGGAAATCGCCATGTCGGTTCGAGCGGCGTCCTCGAACTCATCGAGCGTAATACCCTCGACCAGTCTTCGGGCCGAACGGCCGCACTCGAAAGCACCTTCCGGGATGCTGATTGCCCCCGCCTGGTCAACACTCAGCCAAGGCTGCCCGAGCGAGACGTATTCGTCGCCGAATTCGCTCTGGGCTAAAACTACGATGAACTGGGAGCCGCGAGCGATCCCTCCGGCAGGCCATCCCGTCCACGTCAAATCGCCGCGAGCGTCGATGTCCGGAGGATGTCTCCAGTCAGAGATCCCGCGGGTGCCGATCCGGAGGGCGATCGATTCCGGGAGGGTTCCAGCGAGCACTCTCCGTACCCGAAGGCTCACGATCAAGCCCGCATCCGTCTCCCCTGGGCAAGCTGGCGCCGAGAATACAGCGCCGGACTCGTCATCCGCGAATTTGTATGGTGACTTCACGAACGACGCATCGGAGAGCTCGACCAGCGCAACCGCGTCCATTGGTCCAAGCCAGTCGTGGAGCGACCGGTATTCGCTCGACGGTTCGTCGCAAGCGCCCTGGTGGGCATAGGGCGGAAGAGTCGCAACGTTCGTTGGAACCGACGATTGGGACTTCTCGGTCGCCATAGACGTGCAAGAGGTAACGAAAAGTGCCGCGAGGAGAGCGAACGCGAGAGACGAACTCATAGCCACCTCAGGGGTAGAAGAACAGAAGGGTACGATCAGCGTTCGTCGTATGCGAAGTAACGACTGGCCCGACGCTTGAGATGCCGAAACCGGTGTCAGTGGTCGACCAACTCAACCCGTCGGTCGACTCGAAGACCTGGATCTGCTGCTGGGAGGAATCACTGTGGGGGCGAACGGCAAAATAGAACTTGGCCGTTCCGCCGGTCGGTTGATGCCACCAAGCGGCGATGTCCGCGCTCGACCGAACGCTTGACGGCGAACCAGTGGAGGAATCGAAGGAGAGCGAGTACCGGGAGGCGCCAGCAGTGGCGACAAACCGTTTCGTCTTCACGCTCGAAAGCAGGTCGGAGTTTTCGGACCACACGACCACGCAGTCGTAGGTTCCGCCAGCCGCGCCAGCAGGCCCGCAAGCCACGCCCGGCGCCGCATCAGAACGGGCGACA
>CAYHCR010000254.1:0-5867 GCA_964354895.1 uncultured Myxococcales bacterium
CCACGGAGCTCGTCGTCACGGGGCCCGGCGATCTGCAGGGGCTCTTCGCCCCGCCGCGCCTCTCGCTGCTGGCGGCCCCGCTCGCCCTCTCCCGCGGCGCGCCCGTCGCCTTCACGCGCCGGGATCGCCCGCTCGAGGCGACCCTCGCCGCGATCGAAGCCGGCCGGGCGCAGGACTTCACGACGATCACACTCGTCGGCGACGGCCTCGCCGTCCCGCTCGCGAGCATCGAGGATCTCGATCAGAAGGCGCGCGGCGTGGCGCGTCCGCGCGTCCACCGGCTCGCGCCCTTCGCCCAGCCCGACGGGCCCGCGCCCGATCGCTCGGTCGGCCGGCTCGCGACGCTCGACGCCTTCGATCTCTCCCGCTGGGTCGCGCGCCTGATCCACGCCCCGCACGTCCCGACCCACGCCCTCGTGCTCGCCAACGCCGACGAGAAATTCATCCTCGGCGAAGCGATGAGCCGCACCACGGTCGAGGAGCTTCGCCGCGCGGGGCTGCCGACGGAGGCGCACTTCCGCGAGCAGATCACGCGCGAGCTGCTGCGCACGGCGCTCTCGGGGCCGTCGCTCGTGCTCTGGGAGGGCCACCCGCGCGATCTGACGCTCGACGACGACGCGCTCCCCGTCCCGGAGGCGAGCCTGCCCGGCGCCGCCTTCTTCCTGCAGGGCTGCTACACGCTCGACCGCTCCGATCCCTACGTGCTCGTCGAGCGCGGCGCCGACGCCGTCATCGGCACGCACATGGCCGTCTACTCGGCGAGCGGCTCCTCGTTCGCGCGCGCCTTCCTGACCGCACAACTGCACCGCGGGCTGTCGGCCGGCGAGGCGATGTCCGCCGCACGTCGGTACCTGCTCACCGTCGTCGCGCTCAAGAAGCGGCGCGGCCACGACGACTGGCGCAAGACGCTGCGCGCGGCGATCTCCTTCGATCTCTTCGGCGATCCGCGCGCTCCGCCGGTCGTCGCGTTCGGCAAGGGCGTCGCCCGCCCACCGCTCGCGAAGGGCACGATCGTCGGCGGCACCCTCCGCATCACCGTGCCGCCGGGCGTACCGTCGGTCGGCGAGGCGGGCGCCTACGAGGCCGCCGTCCGCCCGGGCGCGCAGCTCTCGGCGATCTACCGCGTGAAGAAGCTCGACGGCCGTGAGACGACCAAGCGCCGCCTCGTCGAGCTGCACTGGGTCGAGGTGACGCTCCCGCGCTCGTTCGGCGACGCGCCGAAGCTGACGGCACCGCTGCCCGACGGCGAGTACGCGTGGGTCTTCGCGCCCCGAAGCCGCACGCTCTCGGTGCTCGTGACCGACCGCGCCTTCGAAGATCCCGCGAAGGGCGGCGCGATCGAGCTGACGATCACGCCCTGAAATGGCCGCGGCCCGCCGGGCAGGTGCCGAGCGGGCCGCAGAGCTTCACTGCTGCCTGCAATGCTGCTGCAGGTGCGTCACTCCAGCTCGGCGCCCGTCGAGGCGGTGCCGTCGAGCAGCGCCCGCAGCGGGCCAGCGCCGCCGACCCGCGCCTTGCGATAGATCTGCTTGCGGCGACCGCGCACGGTCTCCGGCGAGACGCCCAGCCGCGCCGCCGCCTCCTTGCACGAGAGCCCGAGCATCAGGTGCTGCAGCTCGTTGCGCTCGGCAGGCGAGAGTCGCCAGCGGCGGGAGAGCTCTTCGGTCCGCGCGGAGCGGGCCGCGTCGGCCGGCCGCGTGGCCTGGACCAGCAGCAGCTCGCCCGGCAGCACCGTCACGTCGAGGCCGTCGGCCCCGTGGCGACCGGCCGCCTCGAGCCTCGCTGCGGCCTCCGGCGCCGCGTCATGGGCGAAGGCCCGACCGAGCCGCACGCCACCGGGGATGCCGACCGCGCGCCACAGCGTCGGCGCGGCCCACATCAGGCGGCCGTTCTCCAGCAGCCCGAGCGGGACGCCGGTGCGATCGGCGACCGCCTCGAGCGCCGCGACCAACGGGACCTCTCTGGGCTCCGGCCGGGCCGCGGCGGAGGTGATGCGACGGCGCTCGGCGTCGCCGAACTCCGCGCCACGGCGGCCGACGACGACCAGCGTGCGGGGACGACCACCCTCGGCGCGCAGGATGAAGAGCACGCCCCGGCAGCCCGCGAGCGGGCCCGGCGCGCCGCGCGAGGCGGAGACGTCCGCCATCGAGCCGGTCCAGGCCTCGGACCCAACCGCCGGCTTCACGTCGCCGAGGCGACCCGCGCACCAGACGGCCGTGCGCCAGGCGGTGTCGTCCTCGATCCCGTGGGCACGGACAGAGGGCGGTCCGACATAGGCCGCGCTGAGGTCCGCGACGATCACGAGATCGACCGCGGCGGCGGAGAGGACGCGCTCGACGACGCCGCGGGGGGAGGAGGGCCCCGCTTCGAGGTCCGCGTCGACGGACGCGAGGGCGGTGCGTGCGAGCCGCGACCGCGCGTCGGGGATGAGGCCGCTGCCTCCATTCGTTGCCAAAGCCATGATCGCCTTCCTTACGAGGCGCGCGGCGTACAACCCCCGGGTGCCCCGCGCGGAGCGCCCGCCCGGGGTGAAATGTGGGACCGCCGAGGCTGGAGCGCAATGGGAATTCGCGGGCTTGCCTCGCTCCCATGTCGGTTTTCATCCTTCAATCGTGAAATCGGCGAGCGAAACCATGGGGTTCCCCGGTCGGAGGTGGCGCAAATCTTGCGGCGCGTCCTGTGGGACCCCACCTCCGGATCGCCTCCGGTTTTGACGCCCTGCGGCTCGATCGGCAGGATGGCCGCATGTCCGCACTCCTGACGCCCGAGACCGCGCTCACCCGCGGCGAGGCCTTCCTGTCCGAACTCGGGCGCTCGCCGGAGCGCCACGCCGCAGCGGCCGCGCTGGAGCCGTCCGTCGCCGCGCTCCGCGAGGCGCTCGCGGCCCAGCACGCCACGGCCCTCGCGCTCGGGCAGGCGCTCGAAGAGCGCGACGAAGCGGACGCGGCGCTCGACGAGCGGGTCGACGCGCTCTCGCTCGCGGCCCTCGAGGCAGCGCGCTCGGACGTGCGCAATGCAGTCTTTCACCGCCTCTTCCCGGAGGGCCCGCAGGCGATCACCGCCGTGCCGCTCGAGGAGGAGCTCGAGGCGGTGCGCCGACTCGTGGCGGCGCTCGCAGGCCACCCGCTCGAGGAGAGGTTTGCAGCCGGTCTCGCCGCGCTGCTGCGGGCCGCCGAGCACGCCGATCGTGCGCTCTCGACCGGCCTCGACGCCGAGGCCGCCGCGCACGCGCTCGCACGACGAGCAGAGGCCCTGCTCCTGCGGCAGCTCCGCGTCGCTGCGTCGATCGCTGCGCGCCTGCCGGCCCTCGCGGCGCCCGCGCGCGGCCCGCGAGCCGCCGCCGCGAAGCCGAAGCCCGCCGCGAAGCCGAAGCCGAAGCCCGCCGCGAAGCCGAAGCCGAAGCCGAAGCCGAAGCGTACGAAGTCCCGGGGGCGCTGAGCCTGTGCGCCTCTTCGCGATCGGCGATGTCCACCTGCCCTCGGCCCGCCAGAAGGACATGCACGGCTTCGGCTGGACCGACCACCCCGCGCCGCTCGCCGCGGCCTGGGACGCCCTCGTCACCCCCGAGGACCTGGTGCTCGTCGTCGGCGACATCTCGTGGGCGACGCGCCCGCCGGAGGTGATCGACGACCTCGCGTGGCTGCACGCGCGGCCCGGCCGCAAGCTCCTGCTCAAGGGCAACCACGACTTCTGGTGGCCGGACTCGCGCAAGAAGCTCGACGAGCTGCTCGCGCCCTTCCCGAGCTTCGTCGGCGCCCTGCACAACGGCTCCGCGCACCGCGAAGGCCGCTACGTGATCGCCGGCGTGCGCGGCTGGACGGCGCCCGAGGCCCCGCCTCTCCCGGCCGGCGGCGATCCTGAGCTCGGGATGGAGCGCGCCCGCCCGGATCTGGTCGAGCGCGACGCCGGGCGGCTCGAGCGGTCGGTCGAGGCGGCGCGGAGGCTGGAGACGGTCGACACGATCCGCGTCGCGATCATGCACTTCCCCCCCGTCTATGCCGGCCAACGCACGACCCGCTTCACGCCGATCATCGAGGGGTTTCAGCCCGTCGTCTGCGTCTACGGGCACCTCCACGGCCCCGGCATCGCCGCAGGCTTCAACGGCGAGCGCGGCGGCGTGCGCTACGTGCTCGCGAGCTGCGACGCGGCCGGCTTCGCGCCCGTTCGCCTGCTCTGACCTTTTGTTGACACCCGGATTCGGCGCCTGCTACGAATCCGGCTGATTTTCAAAGACTTTCCACGCGGTCCGGCTGCTCGGCCGATCGCGTCTTCCGGAGGAGCGATGCGCCTTCGCACCGTCGTCGTTGCCGCGGCCCTGCTCGCGGTGGCCCCGGCCGCACGCGCCGACTCGCAGGACCTGGAGCTCTGGAAGCTCGGCAGCCCGCGCCCCACGCTCGGCAACGGCAAGATCAACCCGCTCTTCTCCGTCGACGCCCAGGAACGCTTCGAGAAGCTCTCGCTGGAGATGGGCCTCGCCCTCGCCGGCGTCACGGGCGCGCCGGCGGAGACGCTCGGCCACTCGGGCTTCGAGTTCGGCTTCGAGTGGAACATGGCCCGGGTGAACGCCGACCAGAAGCTCGGCGATCGCTACGTCTGGGCCGTGGCCGACAACAAGCCGAACGAGTGGCTGCTGATCCCTGCGTTCCACGTCCGCAAGGGCTTCCCCTTCAGCGTCGAGGTCGGCACGCGCGTGCAGTACATCTCGCAGACGGAGATGGCGGCGCTGACGGCCGAGGCGAAGTGGGCGCTCAACGAGGGCTTCGTCTACGTGCCCGACCTCGCGGTGCGCGGCCACGGCACGCGGCTCGTCGGAAACCGCGACTACGACCTCACGGTCGCCGGCATCGACATCGGCATCTCCAAGGAGGTCGGCCTCGCGGGCATGCTCACGCTCACGCCCTACGCGGGCTGGGACATCCTCGTGGTGAACGCCTCGTCGAACATCATCGACTTCGATCCGTTCTTCGAGGACCCGTCCGATCCGGCGCTCGACGACGCGGTCTTCGACTCGTACACCGACTGGAAGAACCGCTTCTACGGCGGCCTGCGCTACATCGGCGCCGTCGGCACGATCGGCGCCGAGTATTCGTTCGGCTCTGCCGGCGACAACACCGTGCACGGCATCACGGGGCGCGTCGGCCTGAATTTTTAGGCTCCGCCGCCAACGCCTCGCGCAGCTCCGCAGGTCGATTCGTGATCAGGCCGTCCACGCCCGCGCGCTGCAGGCGCCGCGCCTCGTCCGGCTCGTCCACGGTCCAGACGTTCACGGCGTAGCCGCGCTCCCGCCACGCCCTGATCTCTGCGCTCGTGAGCAGGCCCGCCTTCGGGTGTACGGCCGCGGTCGAGGTCAGCGGCACGAGCCACCGCGCCGCGCGACCCGCGCCCTCCCAGAGCAGCGCCGTCGGCACGTCCGGCGCGAGCGTCCGCAGGGTCAGCAGCGCGAGCGGGTGGAAGCTCGACACCAGCAGCCGGCCCTCGAGCGCGAGCGAGGGCAACGCCGCCACGAAGGCGCGGGCGAGCGGCTCTGCCTCCTCAGCGCGATCGACCTTGATCTCGACGTTCCATCGCAGCCCCGGCCCGCCGGCGTGCACGGCAGCAGCGAGCGTCGGGATCCGCTCGTCGGTGCCCGGGAAGCGCTGCGCCAGCAGCGGGAAGCGTTGCAGGACCTCGAGCGGGCAGTCGCGCACCTGCAGCGGCACGCCCGCGAGTCGATCGAGCCGCTCGTCGTGACAGACGACCAGCGCGCCGTCGCCCGCGAGCATGACGTCGCACTCGACCCCGTCGGCGCCCTGCCGCGCGGCGGCCGTGAACGCCGCCCGGCTGTTCTCCGGCGCGGCCGCGCTCGCGCCGCGGTGCGCCCAGATCAC
>CAYHCR010000255.1:0-5862 GCA_964354895.1 uncultured Myxococcales bacterium
GCTCTTCGCGATCGCGCGGGACAAGCTGCTCGCCGGCGGCTGGGCGGCGATCGGCATGGATCACTTCGCGAAGGAGGGCGACGAGCTCGCCGTCGCGCAGCGCGAGCGGCGCCTCTCCCGCAATTTTCAGGGATACACCGTGCGCCCCGCGCCGGACATCATCGCGTGCGGGCCGAGCGCGATCGCCGACGTCGCGGGCGCCTACGCGCAGAACATCCGCACCGTGCCGGCGTGGAGCCGGGCGATCCGCGCCGGCACGTTCGCCACCGAGAAGGGCTGCGTGCTCTCCGCGGATGACATGCTGCGCCGCGACGCGATCAACCAGGTGATGTGCAACTTCCACCTCGATCTGCCGGCGCTCTCCGCGCGGCAGTCCGTCGACGCGAAGGTGCTGCTCGCGCCGTCGATCGCGAAGCTCGCGCCGCTGCTCGAGGACGGCCTCGTCACGATCACGCCGGACGTGATCGACGTGACGGAGAAGGGCAAGACCTTCGTGCGCAACATCGCCTCGTGCTTCGACGCCTATCTGGGGACGGCGACGCCGGACGACCACAAGCTGCCGGTGTTCTCGCGCACCATCTGATGGCGCGCCGCCCCCAGCCGGCAGACCTGCGCTTCCGGACGGCGCGAGGCTGGCAGTGGGCGCGGCGCCTGTCGCTCGCGGCGTCGTGGGCGCTGCTCGTCGGGGGCGCGGCCTGGCAGCTGCGCGCGCAGCACGCGGCGGGCGGCGGACTCTTCGGGACGGGGCTGCTGCCGGGCCTGCTCGCGGCGCTCGGCGTCCCGCCGGACGCGCCGCCGCTGCTCGGACCGCCGGGCGCGCTGCGGCTCTTCGGGGTCGAGCTGCTCGATCCGCTCGCCACGCTCGGCGTCGCGCTCGCGAGTCGTTCCTGGCCGACGCTCGCCGCGCTGCCCGCGGTGGCGTTGATGGCGCTCTTCGGCCGGTTCTTCTGCGGCTGGATCTGCCCGTACGTGCCGCTGCTCGCGGTGAGCAACGCGGTGCGGGCGATGCTCGCGCGCGCAAAGCTGCCTACGCTCGATCTGGAGCTGCCGCGGCGGTGGAGCTTCCTGCTGCTCGGCGCGGGGCTCGCGCTCACGGCGATCTTCGGCACGCAGGTCCTGCTGCTCCTGCACCCGCCGTCCCTCTTCGGCCGCGAGGCGTTCCGGCTGGCGGCGTTCGGGGGCCTGGGGCTCTCGGCGGCGACGCTCGGCCTCGTCTTCCTGTTCGACACGGTGCTCTCCCGCGCCGGCTTCTGCCGCTCGTTCTGCCCGGGCGGCGCGCTCTTCTCGCTGCTCGCGCTGCCCTCCCCGCTGCGGATTCGACGCAACGCGCATACGTGCACGGACTGCACCGCGTGTGACGCCGTCTGTAACCTGGGGCAGGGCCCGATGACCGATCGGCTCGACGCCGGGTGCGAGCGGTGCGGCAAGTGTGTCGCGGTCTGTCCGACGGACGCGCTCTCGCTGGGGCTCGTGCAGCTGCGCAAGCGCGGTGCGCCTTGAACCGGCGTGAACTGCTCGTCGCGCTCGGGCTGACGGGCGCGGCCGCTGCGGGGCTGACGTCGCGGCCGGCGCAGGCGCGGATCCGGCCGCCGGCGGCGCGGCCGGGCGAGGCGTTCGAGGAGAGCTGCATCCGCTGCTTCCGGTGCGCGCAGGTCTGCCCGGTCGGCGCGATCCGCGTCGATCCCTTCCCGCTCCCGTTCACCGCAGAGCTGCCCCTGCTGCGCCTGCGCGAGACGGCGTGCGTGCTCTGCATGGAGTGCACGATCGCCTGTCCGACCGGGGCGCTCACGCCGACGGCGCGCGAGCCGGCGGCGATCGCCGCGATCGTGAAGATGGGGGTGCCGAAGCTCGACCGGCAGAGCTGCCTGCCGTGGAGCAGACGCGGGACCTGCCGGCTCTGCCACGTGGTCTGCCCGTATCCCGACGAGGCGATCGTGCTGACCGGGCCGCAGCAGGCGCCGGTCTTCGTCGCCGAAAAATGCGTCGGGTGCGGGCTGTGTGAGGAGGCGTGCCCCGAGGGCGCGCAGGCGATCCGCATCGTGCCGATGCAGGAGGCGGGCGCATGAGGCCGCCGCTCGAGCAGGTCGAGTCGCGGGCGTGGACGCGCCGGGAGCTCCTGCAGTTGGCGCAGGTGCTCGGGCTGGGCGGGGCGCTCGCGGCGTTCGGCGTCTCGGCGCCCTCGCGCGCGAAGGCCGAGTCCCGCCCCGGTGTCTGCCGGCTCTGCACGATGCACTGCGGGATCGTCGCCTCCGTGAAGGAGGGCCGGATCGTGCGCGTGGACGGCGATCTCGCGAGCGCGACGAGCGGCTTCCTCTGCGCCCACGGCCGCGCGCTGCGGGAGGTCGTCCACGCGGAGTCGCGCCTGCGCACGCCGCTCGTGCGGGACGGCGACGCCTTCCGCCCCGCCGCGTGGGACGACGCGCTCGCGCACGTCGCGAGCCGGATCCGCGCGGTCGTAGAGCGGTATGGCCCCGAGGCGGTCGTGGTGCAGACCGGCTGGCCGTTCGTGCGTCACCCGCTCACACACCTGCTCCGCCGCTTCTGCCACGCGCTCGGCACGCCGAACCTCGTCACCGTGGCGAGCCTGTGTGAGGCCTCCGGGCGGATGGGCCGCGGGCTGGTGTGTGGCTCGCGCACCCGCGCCGATCTCAAGGGCTGCCGGTCGCTCCTGCTGTGGGGCGCGAACCCGCCGTCGAGCTTCCCGCCCTTCGCGCAGCTCGTGCTCGGCCTGCCCGCGCGCGGTCGCTCGCTCTTCGTCGTGGATCCGGTCCGCACGGAGGCCGCGCGGATCGCGTCCATGCACCTGCAGCCCTTGCCGGGCACCGACGGCGCCGTCGCGCTCGGAATCGCGCACGTGCTGATCGCCGAGGGGCTCTGCGACGCGGCGTTCGTCGAGCAGCACGTTCACGGTTTCCCTGCGTTCGCCGAGCGGGCGCGGGCGTTCGATCCGGCGCGGGTCGAGGCGGAGTCGACCGTGCCGCGCGAGCAGCTCGTCACGCTCGCGCGCCGGCTCGCGGCGGAGGGGCCGGTCGCGTCGTGGGAGGGCCTCGGGGTCGAGCACCACCGCGGCGGCGTCGAGGCGGTCCGCGCGATCTCCGCGATCTCCGCGCTGCTCGGTCACTTCGGGGCGCCGGGCGGCGAGCGGCTCATCGACGACGACGGCGCGGGCATCGTGGGCGCGCCGCTGCCGGTGCTCTTCCGGTTCCAGACACCGACCCCCGCGCCGCCGCCGCCGAAGGTCGCGCCGCTCGGGAGCGTCGAGCACCCGCTGTTCCAGACCTTCAACCGCCAGGCCCAGGGCATGTTGCTGCCGGAGGCGATCCTGCACGGACGCCCGTATCCGGTGAAGGCGCTGGTGCTCTTCGGCGCGAACCCCTTCGTGACCTCGCCGGGTGGCGCGCGGTGGCAGGCGTGCTTTGACGCGCTCGAGCTCGTCGTGGCGATCGATCCGTTCCTGACTGCGTCGGCCGCGCGCGCGGACGTGGTGCTGCCCGCGGCGACCTTCGTCGAGGGCGCCGTGCTCGACGAGGACGACCGCTTCGTGGCGCGCTCGCCGATGATCCCGGAGCAGCACGGGGCGCGCAGCGACTGGGACATCCTGCGCGGGCTCGCGCACGCGCTGCAGCTCGGCGAGTGGTTCCCGTGGGCGACGCTCGGCGACGCGCTGCGCGCGCCCGAGGAGCCGTTGCCGGCCGCGCCCGGCGAGCGGACGATCCTCCGGCGCGCGCTCGGCCGATTTCCCACCTCGACCGGCAAGCTCGAGCTCGTGAGTGAAGCGATGCGGGAGGCGGGCCTCGACCCGCTGATCGGCTACCTCCCGCCCGCGGAGGCCCTCGATCCGACGTTCCCGCTCCGGCTCGTCACCGGGCCACGGACCGCGCACGGGTTGAATTCGCAGTTTCGGCAGCTCCCTTCGATCGCCCGGCGGCTCTCTCCGCCCAGCGTACGTGTCCATCCGGTGACGGCCCGGGACGCAGGAATTGCGGATGGGGCGCGGGTGACCCTCACGACTCGGCACGGCGCTGGCACGTGGACGTGTGAGCATGACGACGCGATACACCCGCAGGCGGTGGTCGTGCCGGCGGGAGCGCCGGGCCTCGACGCGGCGAGCCTCTGTTCGGGGGACGACGGTCGGGATCCGGTGTCGGGTTTTCCGGAGCTGCGCGCGGTGGCATGTCGAATCGAACCGGGTGGGGAAGGGTAGGCGAACGTGATCCTGAGCCAGACGGCGGAGTACGCGATCCGGGCGATGACGGCGCTCGCGTTGTCTCCGCCGGGCGCCTACGTGCCGAGCAAGGAGCTCGCCGCGGAGACGAACATCCCGCTGCCCTATCTGAGCAAGGTGATGCGCAAGCTCGTCGAGGCGAAGCTCGCCGACGGGCTCAAGGGCCACCACGGCGGCTTTCGGCTCGCGCAGGCGCCGGACCGGATCTCGTTCGCGTTGATCCTCGAGGCGGTGGACGCCGGGCTCGACAAGACGCACTGCGCGTACGGCTTCGCGCGCTGCAACGCCCGCAAACCTTGTCGGCTGCACCACACCTTCACCTCGCTCGTCGACATGGTCGAGCACTGGAGCCAGAAGACGTCGCTGGCCGACGTGCGGGACGGCACGGTGATCCCGCTGCCGCAGCTCTCGGCGTAGCGGCGGGGCTGGTCGCGGCGCGCCGGTCGCTCTAGAACCCCGCCTGCCTTGGCCCCGCCTCCGACCCCGACGCTCACGCCCGCGCAGGCCTTCGAGGAGACGCTCGGAAAGCTCCGCGCCAGGCTCGCGCTCCCGCTGGCGGGGATCCGCATCGCCGGCGTCGCGTGCTGGTTCGGCCTCGGGCTCACCGGCTTCTGGAACGTGGCGCTCCAGCCGGTCGGCGCCTACCTCGTCGTCGCGTCCGTGGTGCTGCTCGGGCTGCTGCTGCGACCCTCGTGGAGGGGCGCTGTCGCGTGGACCGTGCCGCTCATCGAGGTGCCCGCGATCGCCGTGGCGCAGCTGCAGGTGCTGCCGTTCGAGGCGCAGCCCGCCGAGACCGCGGCGCTCACGGTGTCGCTCTACCTCTGCGTCACGCTCGTCGCCGCGCTCACGTTCCACCGCGCGGTCGTCGTCACGACCGTGCTCGGGAGCGCGGTGGCCGCGACGCTCGTGCTCTCGCGTGGCGGCGGCGACCTGCCGCACTCGGTCCCGAGCGCGTGGCTCTTCCTCGCCATCGCGGCGACGGCGGCCCTGCTCTCCATCGCCCTCGTCCGATCGCTCGCGGAGCGCATCGCGGAGGACCGACGGCAGCGCGCCCGGCTCGGCCGATATTTCTCGCCGCAGGTGATCGAGCACCTGCTGCTCGTCGAGGAGCCCAGGCCCGAGCACCGCGAGGTCTCGATCCTCTTCTCCGACATCCGCGGCTTCACGGCGATGAGCGAGCAGAGCGACGGCGCGCAGATCGTCGCGTGGCTCAACGAGTACCTGACCGTGATGGTCGAGGTCGTCTTCGCGCACGGCGGCACGCTCGACAAGTTCATCGGCGACGGGATCCTCGCCTACTTCGGCGCGCCGTTGCCGCAGCCGGATCACGCGCGGCGCGCGGTGGCGTGCGGCGTGGAGATGCTCGACGCGCTCGCGCGCCTGAACGAGACGCGCGCCGCCCGCGGAGACCCCGTCCTCGCGATCGGGATCGGGATCCACACGGGGCGCGCGGTGGTCGGCGACGTCGGCAGCGAGCAGCGGCGCGAGTTCACCGTGATCGGCGACGCCGTGAATACTGCGTCACGCATCGAAGGCCTGACCAAGACGATCGGCGCGTCGATGCTCATCAGCGAGTCGACGCACGCGCAGCTCGCCACGCCGGACGGCTGGACGCTCACCGAGCCGCTCGCCATCCG
>CAYHCR010000256.1:0-5860 GCA_964354895.1 uncultured Myxococcales bacterium
GGGCACGCGCGAGTACGCGGACCAGACGCCCTGCGGCAACGACGTGGACGGGGACGGGATCCCGAACGCGCTCGACGCGGCCGCGGCCGGCGCCGGCCTCGCGGAGGGCGCCGAAGGCACGGTCGATCGGGACGGCGATGGCATCCCGGCGTACCTCGACCCGACGGACACGGCGGTCGATCCCGACACGGACGGGGACGGGCTCACGGACTCGGTCGAGACGACGCTCGGCACGGACCCGAACGATCCTGACAGCGATCACGACGGCATCTCGGACTTCGTCGAGACCAACGGCGGCACGGCCGTCGACACGGACGGGGACGGCACGATCGACGCGCTGGATCTGGACTCGGACGGCGACACGCGGCCTGATCTCGAGGAGGGCGTGCTCGACGTCGACGGCGACGGGCTCGGCAACTGGCGCGATCCGGACGACGACGGCGACGGCATCCCGACGGCGACCGAGGTCGGACCGCCGGCGGACGGCGACGGCGACGGCATCCCGAACTGGCTGGACACGGACTCCGACGGCGACGGCAAACCTGACCTGACCGAGGGCACGGGCGACAGCGACGCGGACGGCGTCCCGAACTACCTCGACCCGATCGACGACGACGGCCCGAACGCGGACGCGGACGGGGACGGCCTGACGAACGGCGAAGAGACCACGCTCGGGACCAACCCGTACAACGCCGACAGCGACGGCGACGGGATCTCGGACTTCACCGAGACGAACGGCGGCACGGCGGTCGACACGGACGGCGACGGCACGATCGACGCGCTCGATCTGGACACGGACGGCGACGGGCTGCCGGACGTGATCGAGGGGCTCGTCGACTCGGACGGCGAAGGCACGAGCGATTGGCGCGACGCGGACGACGACGGCGACGGCATCGCGACGGCGACCGAGGTGCAGGACGCGGGGACGGCCGGCCCGGATCCGGACGGCGACGGCGTGCCGAGCTGGCTGGACACCAACAGCGACGGCACCGGCGGCACGGACACGCAGGAGGGCACCGGCGACGCGGACCAGGACGGGCTGCCGAATTACCTGGATCCCGACGACACCGACGGCCCGAACGCGGACGCGGACGGTGACGGCCTGACGAACGTGCAGGAGACGACGCTCGGCACGAACCCGTACGCGACGGACTCCGACGGCGACGGCATCGGCGACTTCGTCGAGACCAACGGCGGCCTCGCGGTCGACACCGACGGCGACGGCCAGCCCGACGCGCTCGATCTCGACGCGGACGGCGACGGGCTGCTCGACGCGACCGAAGGCGTGGTCGACACGGACGGCGACGGCGTGCCGGACTACCGCGACGTCGACGACGACGGCGACGGGATCTCCACCGACCGCGAGGTCACCGACGGCGGCGCGTTCGGCGACGACGCGGACGGCGACGGCCTGCAGAACTGGCTGGACACGAACAGCGACGGGACGGGCGGGACGGACACGGTCGAGGGGATCTTCGACGACGACGCGGACGGCGTGCCGAATTACCTGGATCCGGACGACACCGACGGCCCGGCCGCAGACCCGGACGGCGACGGCCTGACGACGCGCGACGAGGTGATCGTCGGGACGAACCCGTACGTGGACGACACGGACGGCGACGGGATCCTCGATGGCACCGAGGTCGGCGGCGACGTGGCGAACCCGATCGACACCGACGGCGACGGCACGGTCGACGCGCTCGACCCGGACGACGACGGCGACGGGATCCCGACGGCGGTCGAGGTGACGGAAGCAGGCAACACGCCGGATCCGGATGGCGACGGCCTGCCGGCGTGGCTCGATCTCGACTCCGACGGCGACACGCTTTCGGACACGAACGAGGGCGGCGCAGACCTTACCGATCCGATCGACACCGATGGCGACGGGACGGCGGACTTCCTCGATCCCGACTCGGACGGCGACGGCATCGACGACGTGATCGAGGTCGGCGACGGCGACCCGCGCACGCCGCCGATCGACTCGGATCTCGACGGGATCCCGGATCTCCGGGACACGGACTCCGACGGCGACACGATCCTCGATCGGGTCGACAACTGCCGGCTCGTGCCCAACGTGGACCAGGAGGACGCGGACCTCGACGGCGAGGGCGACGTGTGCGACGGCGACGCGGACGGCGACGGCGAGCCCGACGGGACGGACAACTGCCCGAACGTGGCCAACGCCGACCAGCTCGACACCGACGGGGACGGCGCGGGCGACGCGTGCGACCCGGCTGACGCCGAGGACTGCGGGAACCTCATCGACGACGACGGCGACGGCGACTTGGACTGCGCCGACGACGAGTGCGTGCGCAACCCGATCTGCAGCGCGGGCGAAGGCGACTGCGGCGACGGGGTCGACGGCGACGGCGATGGGCAGACCGACTGCGCCGACGACGACTGCGGCGGCTCGAACGCGTGCGGCGACGGCGGCGGGGAGGAGCAGTGCACGGACGGGCTCGACGGCGACGCCGACGGCCTCGTGGACTGCGCGGATCCGGGCTGCGCGCAGGATCCCGCCTGCGGCGACGGCGGCGGCGAGGGGCAGTGCACGGACGGGCTCGACGGCGACGGCGACGGGCTGGTCGACTGCGACGATCCGGGCTGCGCGACGGACGAGGCGTGCGGCGACGGCGGCGGCACGGACCAGTGCACGGACGGCGTCGACGGCGACGGCGACGGGCTGGTCGACTGCGACGATCCGGCCTGCGCGTCGGACCCGGCCTGCGCGGAGGTCCCGGCGGCGGAGGTGCCGGAGACCGGGCTCGAGGACGGCCTCGAGCTCGGCGGCGGCGGCTGTGGCTGCAGCACGGGGAGCTCGACCGGCGCGGCCGGTTTCTTGGGTCTGCTCGCGTTCGCGGCTCTACTGGGGTCGCGGTCGGCGCCTCGGCGCCGGAAGGGGAGTGAATGGGGAGCCGGCACGGCGCGCTGATCCGACTCACGCTGGGCGCACTTTGTGCGCTGCTCGGCTTCGCCGCGGCCCCTGCCGCGGCGGAGTCGTATTACGGCCGAAGCCCCAACGACCAGGGGACGCTGACCCTGGTCGGCTTCACGGACGCGACGACCTACAGCGTCGTCGCGCTGCCCGGCGGCGCCGTCGTCTCGTCCGGCTCGGTAGATCGCGGCCAGCGCGTGGTCGTGGCGCTCAACGCGACGCGCGAGCTGCGGCTCGACGCGACGGTGCCGCTGCTGGCGGTGCTGGGCTTCGACTGCTGCACTTTTTCTGGCTCCTTCTTCTTCCCGATCGAGGACGGCCGACGGTTCTGGGGCCGCAGCTTCCTCATCGCGCCGCCGACGGCGCCCGTCCTCAACTCGCGGCTCGTCATCTTCGCGAGCGAGCCGGGCACGGCAGAGCTGCGCACGCTCGCCGGCTTGGTCGTCGCGACGAGTCCGGCGATGGCGGCGGGCACGGCGTGGGAGCCGACCGGCTATGTCGGCGGCACGGTCTACGAGCTCGTCTCGACCGGAGACATCGCCGTGCAGAACCGCTCGGGCAACGGCTTCACGCAGGTCCCGCCGGTAGGAAGCGTTGCAAATCCCGTCGACTGCAACAACGACGCGGGCGCGGAGTTCTACTTCGCGACGCGCGCGTGGCGGACCGGCGCCTTCGCCGTGATGAACGCCGACGCGGCGCAGACGGCGACCTTCACCGTGACCGATCTCGCGACGGGCCTCGTGGTCCCCGCGCTCGGCGGCACGGTCGGGCCGGCCTCCTTCGCGATGCGCAGCGGCGCAGGCACGGCGAACTACCGCCTCGACGCCACCGGCGGCGACGTCACCGTCTGGGCCGGCGACACCGAAGGCGGCAACACGATCTCGGATCTCGGCGACGATCTCACGACGTACCTCGGCGCGGCCGGCCAGCGCTTCGCGATCCACAGCCAGTCGCAGGGCGCGCTCATCTTCGCGGCCGAGGACGCGACGACGGTGACGGTCGACGGCGTGCCCCAGGTGCTCAACCGGGACGGCTTCCTCTCGCTGCCGGCCGGCGCCCTCTACATCGTCTCGAGCGACAAGTACGTCACCGCGCAGACGGTCGGCGGAAACGGGCTCAACGACTGGGCCACGGCGCTGCGGCCCGCGATCCTGGTCGACACCGACGGCGACGGGATCACCGACGTCGTGGAGGGGAACTCCTGCAACTCGGTCGCGCCGGACGGCGACGGTGACGGCGTCCCCGACTACCAGGACCCGAACGACAACGACGGCCCGCTCGGCGATCTCGACGGCGACGGCCTGACCAACGGCCTCGAGGCCACGCTCGGCACGGATCCCCTGCTCGTCGACTCGGACGGCGACGGGATCGGCGACCTCGTCGAGACCGACGGCGGCAGCCCGATCGACACCGACGGCGACGGCACGATCGACGCGCGCGACTTCGACAGCGACGGCGACGGCGCGAGCGATCAGCTCGAGGGCCTGCTCGATCTCGACGGCGACGCGCTCCTGAACTGGCGCGATCCGAACGACAACGACGGCCCGCTCGGCGATCTCGATGGGGACACGCTCCTGAACGGCGCAGAGGTGCTCCTCGGCACCGACCCGACGCTCGTGGACAGCGATGCAGACGGCATCTCCGACCTCGTCGAGACCGACGGCGGGCTCGCCACCGACACGGACGGCGACGGCACGATCGACGCCCTCGATCTCGACAGTGACGCGGACGGCGCGGACGATCGGCTCGAGGGCGTGCTCGACGTGGACGGCGACGGGCTGCCCGGCTACCGCGATCCGGACGACGACGGTGACGGGATCCCGTCGCTCGAAGAGGACGCGGCGATCACCGGCGTCGACGTGGACGGCGACGGCGTGCCGAACCGGCTCGACCTGGACACCGACGGCGATGGCCGCACCGACGCCGTCGAAGGCACGGCGGACGCGGACTCGGACGGAGTCCCGAACTTCGCCGACGCGAACGACGCGGACGGGCCGAGCGCGGACGCCGACGGCGACGGCCTGACGAACGGCGCAGAGCTGCTGCTCGGCACCTCGCCGACCGACGCGGACAGCGACGGCGACGGGCTCTCGGATCCGTTCGAGACCGACGGCGGGCTCGCGACGGACACGGACGCCGACGGCACGATCGACGCGCTCGACCTCGACTCCGACGGCGACGGGCTCTCGGATGCTGCAGAGCTGCTCGCAGATCCCGACGGCGATGGGACCGCGGCGTTCCGTGACGGCGACGACGACGGCGACGGCCTGCTCACGTTGGTCGAGGTCGTGGACGGCGCGGTCTTCGGGGCGGATCCGGACGGCGACGGGATCCCCGCGTGGCTCGACCTCGACTCCGACGGCGACGGCGCGCTCGACGCGATCGAGGGGACGCTGGACGCGGATCTCGATGGCGTGCCCGGTTACCTCGACCCGAACGACACGGACGGACCCGCGGCGGACGCGGACGGTGACGGCCTCACGAACGCCGTGGAGGTCGCCATCGGCTCGAACCCGAACGCGGCCGACAGCGACGGCGACGGGATCTCCGATCTCGTGGAGACGAACGCCGGCAGCGCCATCGACACCGACGGCGACGGCACGATCGACGCGATGGATCTGGACAGCGATGCAGATGGCGTCGGCGACGCGGTCGAGCGGACCATCGACCCCGACGGCGACGGGCTCGCGGCGTACCGGGATCCGGACGACGACGACGACGGCCTGCTCACCGCGCTCGAGCGGCTCGCGGACGGGCAGTTCGGCGACGTCGACGGCGACGGCCTCGCGGCGTGGCTCGACCTCGACTCCGACGGCGACGGACGCCTCGACGCGGTCGAGCGCGACTTCGACGACGACGCGGACGGCGTGCCGAATTTCCTCGACCCGATCGACACCGACGGACCGCTCGGCGACCCGGACGGCG
>CAYHCR010000257.1:0-5846 GCA_964354895.1 uncultured Myxococcales bacterium
ACCGAGGCTGAGCGCCACGCACCGTTGTTGGAGATGCCGCCGCCCGCCGTGATCACCTTGATCGACGGGTCGTACTTGACCGTCGGCAGGCCGTCGTCAGCGTGCATCACGGGCAGGTACCAGTCCGGCGTCCCGTCGCCGTCGCGGTCCGGGCCGTCGCTGACCACGTAGGCGTCCTTGAGCAGCGAGTTGGCGTACTCGAGGACGCGTGCGGCCGGCGCCTTCTCGACCGAGCGGCCCAGGAGCATCTCCTTGCCGAACGTGCGCGCGATGTAGGTCTTGCCGGTCGGCCCGTGCAGCTCGATGCGGTCCTCGAAGCCCGGGTCCGTATCGACGCCGAGCTCCCAGACGTAGAGCTGGTCCAGCCACCACTGCTGGTCGTTCTCCGGCAGATACATCAGCGTCCAGGCGATCAGGAACTTCTGCTGCTCCCAACCCACCTGCGGGTCGAGCACGCGCGAGTCGGCCGGCGGCGGGCCACACAGCAGCGAGCCATCCGTGGGGAAGCAGCTGACCGCGCCGTCGGGACGCCAGTAGCTCGTCCAGCCGAGGCCCTCGGCCGGGTAGCCCTCGTTGTCGAGGACCGGGTTGCCGCGGTTGTCCGTCGCGACGCGCGGGCCCTTGAGCTCGTCGTCACCCGTGAGGTTCGAGCCGAGCCACCGGCGGTAGCCCTCGGGGAACAGATCGGCCAGCGACACGGCGCGGTAGCGCGAGTCGAGGAAGTCGGTGCGCGAGGAGGAGACGAAGTTGTCCACCGACTCCGTCATCAGCATCGAGGTCCACGCCTTCTCGTAGTACGAGCCGGCGTTCATCGTGAAGGACGAGTCGTACTCGCCGCGGTCCTCGGCGAGCCGGTTCTCGAGCGGGCGACCGCCGAAGCCGACGTTGCCGTAGAAGCCCGTCGCGCCGTTCGGGATCGTCACGATCGTCTCGCCCGCGTTGGCGATGGTGTCCTCCGACGAGCGGAGCACCGGCTCCGTGCCGAGGAAGCCGCGGCTGACCGCGAAGTGCGGGCCGGCCTCGGGCCGCTGGAGCTGGCGGGAGAAGTGATCGAACGCGATCTCGGAGGCCAGAATGTTCTCCGGGAAGAACTGCGGCGCGAGCACGGGCCAGAAGGTGTCGAAGTCGTAGCCGGACGCGAGCGCGAAGTCCTTGTAGATGTTGCGCAGCAGGCCGAGGCCCTTGGCGGAGTCGCGGAGCTTCTCGTTGTAGCGACCGAGCGCGCGGGTCGAGGCCGAACGCACCGAGAAGGTCTGCCGGTTGCGGCGGTAGTTGTCGAAGATGTGTCCGACCTCCTGCGTCGTGATGAGGAAGTCGAAGAGCTCGTACGGATCCGCGCCGTTGTCGTGACGGAAGACCGAGAGGTTGCCGGTGTCCGCCCAGCCATCCGTGGCGAAGCCGTAGGGCACGCGGATGCGGCCCGCCGCGTCGATCCCGTTGTACGAGCGCGGGAAGCTGACGTCGGCCGCGGTCGGGCTGCGCAGCTCGCTCCAGCTCACGAAGTCGACCGGCTGCTGGCGGCACTTCGTGGTCTTGCCGCGGACCGTGACGATCAGGCCGTCGAGCAGCGGATCCCAGGTGCCGAGCTGCTCTTCGTCCCACGACGCGGGCTTGAAGTCCTGGGGATCGATCTCGGTGCAGTTCTGGATGAGCGAGAGCTCGTTCTGCATCGCCGAGTAGTGGTAGTCGCGCGTGGCGAGCGGGTCCGCCGGGTCCGCCGGGACGACGCCGAGCTTCGGCGTGATCCCGAGGATGCCGCCGAAGTCGTCGAGCTTGTTGAGCATGCCGAGGCCACGCGGCGTGCCGAGCGCGAACGACTCGTCGGCCTGCACCGCGACGGAGCCGCCGTAGAACATGCGGGTCGCGGCGAAGTCGTAGGCGCCCAGACCCATCAGGTCCTGCGTCGCCTCACCGGCGTAGTCCATGACGCTGGACTGCATGAACATCCAGATCAGGTTGTCGCGCTCGTTCGGGGTCGTCGGATCGAAGTAGCGCGGCCCGACGCACGAACCATCCGCGCGGAAGTCGGTGCACTCCTCGGTGATCTCGCCGTCGTCGGTGCGCAGCTGCCAGTACTGCGGGCGGAAGCCGAGCGCGTCGGACGAGCTGACGAAGTTGTGCCGCAGCGCGATCGAGTGGCCCATCTCGTGGATGATGACCGCGTAGTGCGCCCGCTGGGCCAGGTACTTCTGCATGCGGGCGCCGCGCTCGAGCTGCGTGCCCATGCCGTCCTGCGCGCTGAAGTCACCGAACTTCCGCTGCAGGACCTTGGAGAGGTTCGCCATCGCGAAGGGCGCGGGCGCCTCGTTGCGGATGCATGCGCCACGGTCGGCGAGGGCGATCTCGCGGCGCTTCTGCAGGTCGCGGAGCATCGCGGGGTTCGCGCCGCGCAGGGGCGAGGCGAGCGCCGTCAGCTCGGGCGAGTCGCCCATGTCTGCGACGCCGGCGAACTCCTGCATCATGTGCGTCGTCAGCTCGGCCTCGAGCGGGCTCCCCGCAGCGTGGCGGCGGCGCGCGTCGTAGGTGCCGCGGCTCGTCGTGGCGGCGTTGCCGTCGGCGCGGATGCCCTCCACCTGCTTCTTGAGCGACGCGAACTGCTTCATCGCGACCGGGTCGATCTGCGTCCGCTCGTCGCGGGCGGCGCGCAGCTTGGCGACGTCGATCCCGCCGAACGCCGCGAGGCGCCCGTCGCGATCGTCGCGCGACATCGGCCCGACGGCGCCCTTGGCCGTGGCGGCCGCGGCGGCGTCCGCCCAGGCCTTCACGTAGGTGCCGTCCGTGACGTCCTGCGTGGTGAGCTCGCCGGCGATGTATCGCGAGGTGTCGACGACGCCCTGCGCGAACAGGTCGTTCACGTGCGTCCAGATGTTGATGCTGGCGGAGACCTTCTCGCCCGTGAGGGGATCGGTCGCGTCCGTCATGATGCCCCACGGCGAGGGCGTCTGCGGCGTGCCGATCGCGTTGACCTGGTGGTAGCGCAGGTCACCGCGGCGGGCCTGCTTGGCCTTGCGGCAGGTCGCGAGCACCGAGGCGTCGCGGCTCTTCTCGGCCTCGTTGCACATCGCCATCGTCGTCCCGACGGGCAGGCGCGGCGAGCCGCACTCCGCGGGGTCGGCGGCCTCGACCGGGCTGTGGCAGAGCACGATCAGCTCGGGCATCTTCGCCAGCGCGATCACGGCCTCGGTGGCGCCGCGCTTGTCGCCGATCGTCTGGGCGAGCGCGTCGCAGTCCTGGCCGGCGTAGGCGATCCCGTTGCGGCAGTCGTCGATCTCGCGCGCCAGGCCGACCGCGTCCCAGTTGTCGTCCTGCTGGCCCTGCGTGACGGGCCACCGGGCGCCACAGTCCGTGTGGCCGGTGCGCATACACTCCGTGTAGCGGGCCGACATCACCGCCGAGCGCAGCGCGACGTCCCACTCATGCGTCGCGTCGCCGGTCGGGGCGAAGTAGTTGGTGTCTCCGCCGCTCGTGTAGAACCAGACCTGCGCGACGGGCGTGCGCTCGCGGAACGGGAGCGTGCAGCGCTGCTTGAACTCGTCGCAGCGGCTGCCCTCGCCCGCGCCGGCGCACTCGTCCTCGGTGCCGTCGGCGGGATCGACGTCGCGGTGCGGATCGCTGCCGGCCGGCGTCGTGGCGGGCGTGTAACACTCGATCGCGCCCTCCATCGAGGCGGGCTTCGTATAGAAGTGGCTGCGCTCCCAGAGGTTGTACCGGGCGATGAACCGGTGCCAGTTTGTGTCGGTCATGCCGTAGTTGCGGGCGTAGCCGTAGCGCTCCGCCGTGAAGGCGCCGTACGCCTGGAACTCGCGACCGTCCCAGTCATCCGGCTCGTAGTCGGTGTCCGTCACGCGGCGGAAGCTCTGCCGGATCGTCAGCTCGACCGCGCTGCAGCCCGCGGACGGGGCGCCGCCGCCGGAGAAGTCCGCGTCGAGCCAGCACGCCGGGAACTGGTCGATGCCCCAGCCCAGGTACGAGAGGTCGATCATCTGGGGCGTGGCGAAGGCCTTGTTCGTGATGTCGAAGTAGCCGTCGTCGATCACGAAGTGCGGCGCGTCGGGGTGGTACGGGTCCGTCACCGTGTAGGAGAGCGGCTCGTACGTCACGCCGCCGTAGATGCCGGTCTGCGCGAGCGTGTCGAAGTCGTAGTTCGCGGTCGAGAGGTTGCTCGACCAGTCCACGCGGATATACGCGCGCTCATACCAGGGGCGGTCCGACGTGTTCTCGCCCATCGTGTTGAGCTGCTCACCCGTCGACGGGTTGTAGTCGCGCTGGATGTCGAAGTGGCTCTTGATCGGGTAGGCGGCGACGACGATGCCGTCGTCGGAGGCCGCGCCCGCGCCCTTGCCGTCCGAGCCGCTGATGCGCTCGTAGGTCAGGCGCGCGACCAGCAGATCTTCCTGGATGACCCACTTGATCCGGCTGAGCGGCTGGCCGTAGGTCGAGGTGAAGAGGCCGTCCTGCGCCGCGCCGTAGCCGACGTCGACGAGCGTGCCCTGCGAGTAGAACTCGGGGTCGTCCGCGGTGTCGTGCAGGTCTGCGCCGACGAAGAACGTCTTCGGCAGCGCGTCCGGCTGGACGCGGTCGATCGCGGGGCGCTCTTCGGCGCAGGCCGAGGCGAGCAGGAGTGCAGCGGAGGCGAGGAGCAGCAGGCGGTGGATTCTCATCAGATCCTCGAGATCAGCGCCCCGACATTGATGCCGAGGTCGAGGTAAAGGGACGTGGTGCGGTTGAAGAACGGATCACGACGCTGGCCGTCCGGGCCCAGCTGAGAGGCGAGGGTGCTGGAGCCGATCGAGAGCGACAGCTCGTCGATCACGTCCCAGGTGAGATCGAGACCAAACGCAGTGGAGTGACGCACGTCCTGGTCCGGCTCCGGCGAGGCGACAGAGACCAGCGAGTCAGCCGGTGTCTCGACGAGGCCGTAGAGGAAGGCGTGCCGGAGCGTGACGTCGGCCGAGAAGGTCAGGACGGCGATCGGCGCGAAGCTCAGGCTCGGGCCGTGCGACCAGTCCTTCTCCACGTTGCGCACGCCGGTCGTGATGAAGTTCGCGCAGCCATCGGAGGCGACGTCGCCACACGGGATGGTCGGCGCGTCGAATTGCGCGGTCGTGAATTCGTGGAAGCGGTGCGTGTATCGGCCGCCGTAGCCGATCGTGAGGCCCTCGAGCAGCGGGAACTTCCGCGAGATCTTGAGGCCGGGCGAGATCGAAAGGTGCTGCGTCGCGGCGGCGGAGGCCTTCGAGGTCGGGAAGGCGACGCGGAAGCTCGGGCCGAACGAGACACCGAGCCAGGGCTCCTTGAGCTTGGTGCCGGCGACCTCGAGGGAGAGGTCGTTCCAGACCAGCTCCTTCTCGGTGACGGTGTCGTCGGAGTTCGTGATCTCCTGCTCGAGGTCGAAGCGGGCGCGCGTGACGACGTATTCGCCGAAGTGCCACTCGGGCCGCAGCGAGATCGAGTGCGCGTAGTAGGGGTTGTAGTCGGGGTCGGCGTCTTCGTTGAGCGAGAGCGCGCTCGTGGTGTGCTCGTAGATCAGCGCGGAGCCACGCCAGGGATCGGTCTCGGCGGAGTCGGCCGCCGGGGCCTTCGCGACCACACCGGCGTCGGCGCCGCTCGGAACGGGATCGACGGCGGGCGCGGCGACGGCGGGCGCGGCGAGGGCGGGGGCGAGCACCGGCGGCGGCGGCCTCGGCGCACCGACGGGCGGCGGGGGCATCGGCATCGCGATCGGCACGGCAGGCTCGACCGGCACGGCGGGCTCGACCGGCGCGACGGGCACGGCGGGCTCGACAGGCGCAACGGGCTCGACAGGCGCGATCGGAGGCGGCGGCATCGGCGCCGGCGCTTCGGGC
>CAYHCR010000258.1:0-5778 GCA_964354895.1 uncultured Myxococcales bacterium
ACGCCGCCCGCAGCCGTGTCCTTCACGACCTTCGCCAGCTCGTGGAAGCGCTCGGTGTGAAGGTCCACCAGCGCCTCGAGCGCGGCGTCGAGGGTCACGGCGAAGAGCACGAGCATCACGCAGAAGAGCAGCGTCACCTTCTCCGCGAGGCCGAGCGGGATCCCCGAGCCGACGAGGCCGACCATCAGCCCCGAGACGAGGTGGAGCTTCATGTTCCGCTGCGTGGTCGCGACGTGCAGCACGCCCTGCCAGGCGAAGCCGAACGAGGCGAACAGCGAGGGTGCGGGGCCGGGGGTCACCGGCCGTCAAGGTAGGAGATCGCGCAGGGCGCCGTCGAGCGTCGAGTGACGGAAGCGGTAGCCGTGGAGGAGCGCCTTCGCGGGCGACGCGCGGTGGCTCGCGAGCAGCGCGGTGGAGAGTTCGCCGAGCGCGAGCCGCAGCGCGAAGGCCGGCGCTGGAAGGATTGCAGGCCGATGGACGGCCCGGCCGAGCGCGCGCGCGAAGTCGGCCTGGCGCACCGGCGCGGGGGCGGCGACGACGAGCGGACCTGCGAGCGTCGCGTCGTCGAGCGCGAGCAGCACGAGGCCGACGACGTCGTCGAGGTGGATCCACGGGACCCACTGCGTCCCGGGGCCCAGGGGGCCGCCGCCGCCGAGCCGGAACGCCGGCAGCATCTTCGCGAGCGCGCCGCCCTCGCGCGCGAGCACGAGCCCGGTGCGCAGCTGCACGCTTCGGCCGGGCGCCGCGCGGGCCTCCTCCTCCCAGCGCCGGCAGACCATCGCGAGGAAGTCCGCGTCGCCCGCGAGGAGCGGCGACTCTTCGGTGATCACCTCGTCGCCCGTGTCGCCGGTCGCGTCGATCCCGCTCGCGCAGACCAGCGCGCCGCTCCCGAACGCGCGCAGCCCCGCCACGACGCTCCGCGTGCCGTCGACCCGCGTGCCGAGGAGCTCCGCCTTGCGGCGGTCGGTCCAGCGCCCGTCGGCGACCGGCGCGCCCGCGAGGTGCACCACGGCCGTGCAGTCCTGCAGGGGTGCGACAGGCGTCGCGGTGGTCCAGGGGCGCTGCTCGGTGGCGCCCTCGATCCGGCCCCCGGCCGCGCGCACCAGCGCCACGACGCGATCGCCTCGCGCCGCGAGCGCCCGGATCAACGCCCGTCCGATGAGGCCCGTGGCCCCCGTCACCGCGATCAAGCCCGTCATGGCCACAGAGGGTAGGCCCGAGGAGACCGAGCGGCAGCCCCCCGCGTGCCCCTGCTTGCTCCACGGCCCTCGCTCCGATATTCGCCGCGCTCCCTCGAAGGAGGCGTCCCCACCGTGGCCGAGCCCGTCGTCGCCCCTGCATCGACCGAAGCCGCCCCGACGCCGGCCGCCGGAGGCGCGATCGGCAACGTGATCGGGATCGCGCTCCTGCTCGGCGTCGCGCTGCTCTTCGTGCTCGCGGCCCGCAAGCTCTTCGGCCGGCGGCACGAGCCCGAGGCGCCGCGGCGCAAGGCGCTCGAGGCGAACGAGCGCACGCCCGACGCGCGCTCGGGTCCGGTGGCCGACGCGAAGGAGACCGCGGCGCTGGAGCGGGCCGCCGCCGCAGCGCAGAAGGCGATCGCGGCCGCGGCGAAGAAGGCCGAGGAGGCCACGAAGCGCGCGGCGTACGTCGAGGAGAAGGCGGCGCGGGAGGCCGAGCGCCAGCGCCGGGAGGCCGAGGAGGCGACGCTCGGGCCGGCGGAGCGCGAGGCGCGGGCGCTGGAGCGGGCGCGGGCCGAGGCGGCCGGAAAGCAGCGCGAGGAGCAGGAGCGGGAGGAGCAGCGGCGCGCGCGGATCGAGGAGGAGGCGCGCAAGAAGGAGGACTACCGCGGGCGCAAGGAGCAGGAGCGGCTCGCGAAGGAGCAGAAGGTCCGCGACGCGGCGGCCGACGCGCAGCGGCAGCGCGACGAGGCAGCCGCAAAGCTGCGCGCGGTCGAGGAGGCTGCGAAGGCCGACGCGGCGTCGCGACGGCAGCGCGTGGCGGCGGAGGGCGGCCGGACCCTGCTGCAGGGGCTCGAGCGCACGCGCGACACCGGCTTCATCGCGCGCCTCGCGGGGCTCTTCGGCGGCAAGGCGGAGGTCTCCGAGGCCACCATCGGGGAGCTCGAGGAGATCCTGTTCACGGCCGACATCGGCGTGAAGACCTCGATGAAGCTCGTCGAGGCCGCCCGCGATCGGCTCAAGGCGAAGGAGCTCGCCGACCCGGAGAAGCTCAAGCGCGCGATCCGCGGCGACATCGCGGAGATCCTCCGGAAGGCGCGCGACTCCGATCCGAGGCCCGTGCTGCCGGGGGTGGGGCTGCCGCTCACGCCGGGCACGAAGCCGTGGGTCGTGCTCGTCGTCGGCGTCAACGGCGCAGGAAAGACCACGACGATCGGCAAGCTCGCCGCCAAGCTCAAGGCCGAAGGCAGGAGCGTGGTGCTCGGCGCCGGCGACACGTTCCGTGCAGCGGCGCAGGAGCAGCTCGACGTGTGGGCCGAGCGCGCAGGTGTGCCGATCGTGCACGGGCCGGACAACGCGGATCCCGGCGCGGTGCTCTTCGACACGGTGAAGCGCGCGTCGGCCGAGGGGATCGACGTCGCGATCTGCGACACGGCGGGGCGGCTCCACACCAAGGCGCCGCTCATGGAGGAGCTGCGGCGGCTCAAGAAGGTCGTCGCGAAGGCGTCCGAGGGCGCGCCGCACGAGGTGCTGCTCGTGCTCGACGCGACGATGGGCCAGAACGCGATCCAGCAGGCGCGGCAGTTCCACGACGCGCTGCAGCTCACGGGGATCGTGCTGACCAAGCTCGACGGCACCGCGAAGGGCGGCGTCGTCATCGGCATCAGCGACGAGCTCTCGATCCCGGTGCGGCTCGTCGGCGTCGGCGAGCAGATCGCGGACCTGCGGCCGTTCGATCCCGATGAATTCGTCGCGGCGCTGTTCTCGTGACGAAGGCCCGCCTCGTCCTGTTCGACATCGACGGCACGCTGCTGAGCGGCGACGGATCGGGCCGCCGATCGATGGCGCGCGCCTTCGAACAGCTCTGCGGAAGGCCCGACGCGGCGGAGTTCCCGTACGACGGGCTGACGGATCGCGCGATCGCGCGCCGCGGGCTCGAGCGGGCGGGGCGCGCGCCGGACGAAGCGGGGATCGACGCGGTGATCGAGCGCTACCTGCAGCGCTTGCCGGAGGAGCTCGCGGCGGCGCCGGGCTTCCGGGTCCTGCCGGGCGCGGCGGCGGCGATCGACGCGGCCCACGAGGGCGGCGGCGCGATCGGGCTGGGGACCGGCAACGTCGCGCGGGGCGCGGCGCACAAGCTCGCGCGCGCCGGGCTCCACGAGCGCTTCGCGTTCGGCGGCTACGGCGACGACGGTGAGGCGCGCGAGGTCCTGCTCGCGGCCGGGATCGCGCGGGGCGCCGCGAGGCTCGGGCGCGCCGTGCAGGAGTGCCGGGTGCTCGTCGTCGGCGACACGCCCCTCGACGTGAAGGCGGCGCGGGCGTGCGGCGCGTCGTGCCTCGGCGTCGCGACGGGCCGCTCGGACGTGGCGACCCTGGCGGCGGCGGGCGCGCACTTCGTGGCCTCGGACCTCCTCGACCGGGCGGCGCTCGCGCTGCTGCGGGACGGCCGGGGCGCGTGGTAGAGGGGCGCGAACAACGGATCCCGGAGTCCGCCATGATCGCCCCGCTCGCCGCTCTCCTCCTCGCAGCCGCCCCGACCGCCCCGACCGTCCCGACCGCGCCGGTCGACCCGCCCGCGGAGCGCGCCGCCGCCAGCCACAGCGCGATCGACGCCTCCGTGAAGCTCTCCGGCGAGCTCGCCAGCTGCCTCGATCACGCGGTGATCGAGCTCGGTCTCGGGGCGAAGAAGCAGGGCGAGAGCTGGCGCGCGAAGGGCGCGCTCGTGCACGCGACGCTCGCGACGGAGCTCAACGTGCTGCTGCGGCTCGAGCCGGCGGACGGCATGGTCGTGCTCCGGCTGCACTCCGACTGGCCGGGCGCGCCGAAGGAGGCCGCGCTCCAGGGGGAGCTCGAGGCCCGCCACATCGCGGCCGTCACGCGCGCCGCCCGGATCTGCGGCGTCGTGCACCCCGAGGTGACGTGCCGCCGGGCGCCCGCGGGCGCCGTCGCGCAGCCCTGCACGCCCAGCCGCAGCTGATCGGGCTGGCCGGCGTCGATTGCTGGCGCGGGCGCCAGCGGGCAGGCTCGCGCGATGACGAACTCCGCCGTCCGCACCGACGCCGACGCCTACACCCGCTACCTCGCCGGCATGGACGCCTCCATGCGGCAGAAGGTCGCGCTCACGGCTGCACACCTGCTCGGCAGCGGGACGGTGGCCGATCTCGGCATGGGCAGCGGCGCGGGGAGCGCGGCGCTCGCGGCGCTCTATCCGACGTTGCAGGTGCTCGGCGTCGATCTCGATCCCGCCCTGGTGGAGCGCGCGCGGCGCGAGCACCCGCTGCCGAACCTGCGCTTCGAGGTCGCAGACATCACGCAGCCGTGCGCCCCGCCTGGCGCGCTCGACGGCGTGCTCGCCTCGAGCGTGCTGCACCACGTGACGAGCTTCGGCGGCTACCGGGACGAGCGCGCGGAGCAGTCGATCGCGGCGCAGGCGGGCGCCCTGCGCGAGGGCGGCGTGGCGGTCGTGCGCGACTTCGTCCGGCCCGGCCCGGGGATCGTGCAGCTCGAGCTGCCGGTCGACGACGGCGACGCCTCCGACGACCCGCAGTGCTGCTCGAGCGCCGCGCTCTTTCTCCGTTTCTCAAGGGAATTCCGCAGCCTCTCGCCTGCGCCGGGCTTCCGCTTCGAGGAGGAGCAGGGCCCGGGCGTGCCGGCCGGCCGGCGTCGTTTCCTCTGCGAGGCGCGCCACGCGGTCGAGTTCGTGCTGCGCAAGGACTACCGGGAGGACTGGGCGGCCGAGGTGAAGGAGGAGTACGGCTACGCCACGCAGGCTGACTTTCACGCAATCTTCGCGCGGCTCGGGCTGCGCGTGCTCGCCTCGACGCCGCTCGTCAATCCGTGGATCGTCGAGCACCGCTTCCAGGGCCGCTTCTCCCTGCGCGACGCCGAAGGTCGCGCGCTCGACTGGCCGGCGACGAACTACGTGATCGTCGGAGAGAAGGTCGCGCCGGGCTGCGGCGTCTCGCTCCGGGACGACGGGCCGGCGCCGGCGCAGAACTTTCTTGCGCTCTCGCACTGGCGCCACGTGGAGCACGGCGGCCACCGCCAGCTCGCGCGGCGGCCGGGCCGCGCCGTCGACGTCGTGCCGTATTTCCTGCACGAGGGCGCGCTCTTCCTGCTCGCCCGCGCGAGCTACCCGCGGCCGATCGGCGGAGCTGCGCTGGCGAGCGCGCCGCTGGACGGGGTGGTCTCGCCGGGCTGGGTCGCGGAGCCGCTGCTCGCGGTCCAGACGGCGCTGCCGCTGGCAGAGACCGCGGTCGAGGTGCTCGTCGCGGCCGGCCTCCCGGAGGAAGCGTTGTGGCAGGTGCAGCCCGGCACGACGATCTGGCCCTCGCCCGGCGGCACCGAAGAGGAGGTCACGGGCGTCTACGTCGAGATCGCGCCGGCGTTCGAGGAGCGCCCGCTGCCGCCCGCCACGCCGTTCACGGGCGGCGGTCGACTCCAGCCCATCGACGCGTGCCAGCTGCTGCGCGCCGCGCAGGTCGGCGGGCTGCCCGACGCCCGCCTCGAGCTGCACGCCCGCGCGCTGCTCGCCCGCGTGGGGCTCGATCCGGGGCCGTGGATCGGCGCGGCGCTCGTGCTCCCCGAAGGGCCGCGCGTC
>CAYHCR010000259.1:0-5765 GCA_964354895.1 uncultured Myxococcales bacterium
GGACGCGTGCTACCGTCCCGCCGTTCCGTCGCAGCAAAAATTCGATGGAGCGCGTGGCCTCCGAGCCCGCGTGAGGAGCTCAGCAGCGATGGCGAAGCGTGTCCTGGTCGTCGACGATGCGATCTTCATGCGCAACATGATCAAGGACATCTTTGCGTCCGGCGGCTTCGAGGTCGTCGGCGAGGCGTCCAACGGGCTGGAGGCGGTCGAGCGGTTCAAAGAGCTCAAGCCCGACCTCACCACGATGGACATCGTGATGCCCTTCAAGAGCGGCATCGAGGCCACGCGGGAGATCGTCAAGATCGACACCGGCGCGGTCATCATCATGTGCTCCGCGCTGGGCCAGGAGTCGCTGGTGATGGAGGCCATCGAGGCCGGCGCCTCGGACTTCATCGTCAAGCCGTTCAAGGCAGAAGACGTCCTGTCGGTGGTCAAGAAGGTCCTCGGCGACGTCTGATCGGGGGCCCGTTGTCCCTCGACATGTCGAAGTACCTCGGGCTCTTCGTGCAGGAGTCCACCGAGCACCTCGAGGGCTTCGGCCACGATCTCGTCGAGCTCGAGAAGAGCGGTCATCGGCCCGAGTCGGTCGACTCCCTCTTCCGGCACGCCCACTCCGTAAAGGGCATGGCCGCGTCGATGGGCTTCGACGCCATCGCGACGCTCGCCCACCGCGCCGAAGACCTCGTCGCGCTGCTGCGCAGCCGGCCCGAGGCGCTCACCCGCACCGCTGTGGATCTGCTGCTCGAGGCGGGCGACCGCATGCTCGAGGGCGTGAAGCTCGCCCAGCGGGGGGAAGCGGCCGCGCTCGATCTGGCGTTGGTCGAGAAGATCGCCGCGCTCGTCGCGGCGCTGACTGCTGACGCAAAGGTGCTCGGTGCGGACCCGGCAAAGGTGCTCGACGCGAGCCAGGCAAAGGTGCCCGATTCGAGCCAGGCAAAGGTGCCCGATTCGAGCCAGGCAAAGGTGCCCGAGGTCGCCGCCGCGCCGATCGCCGCCGCGCCCGAGGCAGAGGTCGCGCCCCGCCTGCGCGTCGAGGCGACGATCGTCGAGAGCTGCCCGACGCCGGGCGTACGCGCGTTCCTCGTCCACAAAAAGCTCGGCGGGCTCGGCACGATCCTCGAGGCGACCCCGACGCTGGAGGACTGCAAGGCGGGCCGGATCCCGGGCGGGCGGCTCGCGGTCGTGCTGCAGACCACACACAGCGCAGAGGCGATCGGCCGGACCCTCGCGCAGATCGCGGAGCTCACGGCGGTGAGCGTCGCGGCCGTGGTCGACGCGTCGCCGCCTCCACCGGCGCCGCTCGTGAGCGCGGCGCCGATCGCGCCGTCGAAGCCCTCGGCGGCCGGAGACGGCAAGGCGGCGAGCACCGTCCGCGTGCGCACCGAACAGCTGGACGGCTTCCTCGATCTGGTCGGCGAGCTCCTGCTGGCGACGGCGCGGCTGCGCGAGGCGGGGCGCGCGATCCCGGAGGCCCACCGGGGCGAGGTGGTCGACGGCGTCGACGCGCTCCATCGGCTCGTGAAGGAGCTCCACGGCCAGGTGATGCAGGTCCGCATGACGCCGATGGCGCTCGTGGTGGACCGGCTCCCGCGGCTCGCGCGGGACGTCGCGCGGCAGCTCGGCAAGGAGGTCGAGGTCGAGCTCGAGGGCGTGGAGATCGAGCTCGATCGCGCGATCCTCGAGGAGCTCGCCGATCCGCTCGTGCACCTCGTGCGCAACGCGATCGATCACGGCCTCGAGGCGCCGAACGAGCGCGCCGCCGCCGGCAAGCCGCCCCGGGGCAAGCTCACGCTCAAGGCCCGTCGCGATCGCGATCGCGTCGTGCTGGAGATCTCCGACGACGGCCGCGGGATGGACGCAGGCAAGCTCCGGCAGGCCGCGATCGATCGCGGGCTGCTCTCCGCCGAGCAGGCGCGCGCGCTCGGCGATCGCGAGGCGCTGCTGCTGTGCTGTCTGCCGGGGCTCTCCACCGCGAGCCGCGTCTCGGACGTCTCGGGGCGCGGCGTCGGCATGGACACGGTCAAGCGGGTCGTCGAGCAGCTCGGCGGCACGCTGGAGATCGAGGCGATCCGCGGCCACGGCACGCGCTTCACGCTGCGCCTCCCGCTCACCGTCGCCGTCGTGCAGGTGCTGCTCGTCGGCGTCGGCGACGAGATCTACGGCCTGCCGATCGCGAAGGTCGTCGGCGCGGTCGAGGTCGTGGACGAGCAGCGCACGCGCTCCCTGGGCGCGCTGCTGCTCCCGTTCGGCGGGGAGCTCGTCCCGGTCCATCCCCTCGCGGGGCTGCTCGCGGTGACGGGCCAGCCGGGCGCACTGCTGCCCCACGTGCTCGTCGAGGGTGACACCGGTCGCTTCGCCCTCCAGGTCGATCGCCTGCTCGGCCAGCAGGAGACCGTGCTCAAGCCGGTGCCGCCGCCGCTCGAGCGGATCGCGGGGCTCGCGGGCGTGACGCTCCTGGGCACGGGCCGGCCGGTCTTCCTGCTCGACGTGCCCCGGCTCCTCGCGGGAGGATGAGCCTTCGATGACCAGCCTCACGGAACGACAGCTCGACGCGCTCCGCGAGGCGGCCAACGTCGGCTGCGGCCACGCGGCCACGGCGCTCTCCCAGATGCTCGGCGGGCGACGCGTGGAGATCGACGTCCCCGAGGCGCACCTCGCCGGCCCGGGCTCGCTGCTCGAGAAGCTCGGCGGGGCTGACGCGCCGATCGTCGCGGTGGGCTTCGAGATGCGCGGCTCGGCCACGGGCCTCCTGCAGCTGGCGCTGCCCGAGCCCTCCGCGCGCCAGCTCGCGGGCCTGCTGCTTGGCGCAGAACTTCCTCCGGGGCCGCTCTCGCCGGACGCGGAGAGCGCGATCGCGGAGACGGGCAACATCCTCGCGTCCGCGTACCTCTCGGCGCTCGGGACGCTCGCGAAGCTCACGCTGCTCCCGTCGATCCCGAGGCTGCAGCAGGGCGCGGCCGGCGCGCTCGTGGGCCCGCAGCCGCCCGGTGATTCGCTGCTGCTCGAGACGCGCTTCTCGGGGCGCGCGGGCCCGCGCGAGCCGGAGCTGAAGATCCTGTTCGGTCACTTCCTGGTCGTGCCGGGGCGGGACTCGGTGGCGCAGCTCCTGAGGGCGCTCGGGCTCGACTGACGTTCGCGGGGTTGCGCGGACCCGTCGCGTGGTCCGTTCGGATCGGGCACCATGCCGGCCATGTCTGGACGTACCGCCTCGCGGGGGGTCGGAACGCTCGTGCTCGTCGCTTGCGCTCTCGTCGCGTGCGGAGCGCCGCCGCCGGAGCCGTTGCTGATCGGCGCGAACCCATGGGCCGGCTCCGCGCCGCTCTTCGCCGCCCGCGAGCTGCAGGCCTTCTCGCCGGACGAGGTGCGGCCCGTCGAGCACGTCACCGCCCTGCAGAGCCGGCGGGCGCTGCGCACGCACGAGCTCGACGGGGCGGCGATCACGATCGACGAGCTGCTCCGGCTCGGCGCGGCCTTCCCGGAGCTCGAGCTCTGCGTCGCGCGCGTGGCCGACGTCTCGGCCGGCGGCGACGCGATCGTGGGGCTCGCCGAGCTGCCCGCGGAGGGGCCCCTGCGGATCGGCGCGGAGCCGGGCGGCACGAGCGCCTACCTCGTCTCCCGAGCGATCCAGCTGCAGAGCTGGCCGGGGCGCGTCGTCGAGGTCGTGCCGGTCGCGACGCCGAACGCGGAGCACGCGCTCCTCGAGGGGACGGTCTCGCTCGTCTCGACGTTCGAGCCGGCCGGCCCCCGCCTCGAGGCGTTGGGGATGCGGCGCTGGTTCGACTCCAGCCGGATCCCCGACGAGGTCGTCGACCTCCTGGTGCTGCACCGCGCGGTCGCGACGGCGCGGCCGCGAGACGTCGCGAGGTTGCGCAAGGCCTTCGGCCGCGGCATCGACGGGATCGCGTCGGACCCCGCGCTCTCGGCGCGCATGGCGAAGCGGGCCGGGAGCGAGCCTGCGGCCTTCGCGGCGTCGCTCGGGCTGCTGCGCTTCCCGCGGGCCGAGGACGAGGCGCGCCTGCGGGCGGAGCTCCCGGTGCGGATCCTCCGGCAGGCAGCGGCGCTCCGTGCGGCCGGCATCGCGGTGGACGAGGCGCTGATCGCGCGGGTGGCGACGAGCTGTCCGGACGCGGGGGGGGCGCCGTGAAGCTGCGCCACTCGCTCCCGCTGTTGATCTTCGTGGTGACGCTCGTCTCGGGCGCCGCCGGCCTCGGTCTGCTCACGTGGCAGGAGCAGCACGCGCTGCGGGAAAACGCGCAGCTGGAGCTGCTCGTGCGGCTCGAAGCACTGCAGGCTTCGGTCGAGCGCGCCGGGCGCCGGAGCGAGCCGGGCGCCCTGCAGGAGGCCGTCACCGACGCTGGCTCCAGCCGGAAGAACCTCTTCGCAGCGCTGCTCGCGCCCGACGGCGCCGTGATCTCGTCGACCCGGCTCGAGCTCATCGGCCGGCGGCTGAGCGCGACGGACGCGCCGGAGGAGTGCCGCTGCGCGTCGCAGCTCGAAGAGCTCCTGCGGGCGCCGGTGCGCGCGGCGCCGCAGCTCGCCTCGGCGACGGACGGCCGGGTCTGGAGCGGGCTCGCGACCGCGGAGCTCCTGCAAGGCTCGGCGGAGGGGAACTCGGTGCGTGGGCGCGTCCTGCTCGTCTACGACGAGGGAGCCGAGCAGCTCGGAGTGGAGCGGGAGCTGCGCCGGCACGCGTTGCTGGTCGTGCTGCTCTCCCTGATCCCCGCATTGCTGCTCTTTCCGCTGATCCGGTTTGGCGTCGGCGCGCGGATCCTGCGGCTCTTGAAGCTCACGCGCGCGATCGGTCGCGGAGAGGCCGTGGAGGCCGGCAGCCTCGAAGGCGAGGACGAGCTCGCGGAGCTCGGCCGGGGCCTCGACGCCGCCGCGGCAGAGCTGCGGGCGAGGGCCGAACAACTCGCGGGGAGCGAGCGCGACTTCGCCGAGATCTTCGAGAAGGCGCTCGCGCCGCTCGTCGTCACCGGTCCGGATCGCACGCTCCTGCGCGCCAACCCCGCGGCCTGCGCGCTGCTGCGCCGGACCGCCGAGGAGCTCCGGGGCCAGCCCGCCAGCGCCGTGGTCGCCCCCGAGAGCCTCGCCGAGCTCCCCACCCAGGTCGGGCGCCTCCTCACCGAGGCGAAGGTCGTCACGCGCCGGCAGCTGCTCGATCGCGACGGCGACCGCATCCCGGTCGAGATCAGCGCGAGCGCGCTCGGTGGAGGGCGGGCGCTCCTCGTCCTGCGCGATCTGCGGCCGGACCTGCGGGAGGAGGCGAGGCGCTCCCAGCTCCAGCACGCCGGCCAGCGCGCCGCGCTCGGCACGCTCGCCGCCGGCGTCGCGCACGAGATCGACAACCCGATCGGCGGCATGCAGAACGCCGTGCTCCGGTTGCTGCAGTCGCCCGCGCTCGACGACCGCCAGCGCAAGTACCTGCAGCTCGTGCAGGACGGCCTGCAGCGCATCGCCCGCACGGCGCGCCGCCTGCTCGACTTCTCGCCGCGCAGCGCGAAGCCGGGCAACTTCGCCGTCGCCAGCGCGGTCGACGGCGCGCGGGCGCTGGTCGAGCACCGCGCCCAGATGGCGAACGTCCGCTTCGACGTGGCGCTGGCCGACGACCTGCCGGCCGTGCACGCCGACCAGCACGAGATCCAGCAGGTCATGCTCAACCTGCTCCTGAACTCGCTCGACCCGCTGGATGGTCGGCCGGTGGGCGTGATCCGCGTCGCCGCGGCGCGCGTCGGCGACCGCGTCCGCATCGACGTCGACGACGA
>CAYHCR010000260.1:0-5753 GCA_964354895.1 uncultured Myxococcales bacterium
CCGGCAGCTCCGCGCTCGTCGCGCCGTGCGCGGGAAGCAGGAAGAGCGGGTCGTAGCCGAAGCCGTGGGCGCCCCGCGGGGAGAAGGCGATCGCCCCGTCCCAGCGGCCCAAGACCGTCTGCACCCGACCATCCGGCCACGCCAGCGCCAACGCGCAGGTGAAGTGGGCGCCGCGACGCCCCGGCGGCACCTCGAGCAGCGCCTGCAGGAGCTTGCGGTTGTTCGCCTCGTCGCGCCCGGGCGCGCCCTGCGGGCCGCTGTAGCGCGCCGAGAACACGCCCGGCGCACCACCGAGCGCGTCGACGCAGAGCCCCGAGTCGTCCGCGATACAGGGCAGGCCGGCCGCGGCCGCGAACGCACGGGCCTTCTTCGCCGCGTTCTCCTCGAACGTCGCGCCGTCCTCCTCGACCTCGGGCAGCGGCGCCCCGAGCGAGCGCGGCGAGACGAGCTGCACCGGCAGCCCCTGCACCAGCGCCTCGAGCTCGATCAGCTTCTTGGGGTTTCCGCTCGCGACCAGCAGCCGCAGCACGGTCAACCTCCGAGGATCTCGCGCTGCTTGCCGACGAGCGTCGCGATGCCCTCGAGGCCCAGCGAGACCATCGCCTCGAGCTCCTTCTGCGTGAACGGCTTGCCCTCGGCGGTGCCCTGCACCTCGATCAGCGCGCCGTCGCCGGTCGCGACGACGTTCATGTCGACCTCGGCGCGGCTGTCCTCGTCGTACGCAAGATCCAGCAGCAGCTCGCCGTCGACGACGCCGACGGAGATCGCCGCGACCGGCGCGACCAGCGGCTCGGCCTTGAGGAGCCCCTTGCCCTTCAGGTGCCGCAGCGCGAGCGCGAGCGCGACGTAGGCCCCGGTGATCGCCGCGGTGCGCGTCCCGCCGTCCGCCTGCAGCACGTCGCAGTCGAGGTGGATCGTGCGGACGCCGAGCTTGCTCGTATCCACGGCCGCCCGGAGCGCGCGCCCGACGAGCCGCTGGATCTCCATCGTCCGGCCGCCCTGCTTGCCCTTGGCCGCCTCTCGCGCCGTCCGCGTGTGCGTCGCGCGCGGGAGCATCCCGTACTCGGCCGTGACCCAGCCCTTGCCGGAGCCAAACAGATGCGGCGGGACCTTCTCCTCCACCGACGCCGTACACAACACATGCGTGTCGCCGAACTTCACCAGCGCCGAGCCCTCCGCGTGCTTCGTGAAGCCGGGGACGATCTCGATCGCGCGCAGTTCGCGCGGGCCACGGTGCTTGCGGACCATGTTCTGTCTCCTGAAGAAGGCGGCGAACCCTACCCGATCACCGCGCGGGCGGCGGCGCCGGGCGCCCCAGGAGGAAGTCGGCGATGCGACCGTAGAGGCGGCTCGTCGTCTCCGGCGTGACGACCATGTGGGTGAAGCCCGAGAGCGGCAGGAACTCGTGCGGGCGTCCGGCGAGGAAGAGCGCGGACGAGAGCTTGAGCGCGTGCAGGAAATAGACGTTGTCGTCGGCGGTCCCGTGAACGAGCAGCAGCGGCCGCGCGAGCTTGCCGGCAAAGGTGACCGGGCTGGCGGCGGCGTAGGCGGCGGGGTTTTCGTCGGGCAGGCCGAGGTAGCGCTCGGTGTAGTGCGTGTCGTAGTCGCGCCAGTCGGTGACGGGCGCGCCGGAGACCGCGCGGGCGAAGACGTCGGGGCGCTGCAGCACGGCGTAGGCGGCGAGCGTGCCGCCGAAGCTCCAGCCGTAGACGCCCACGTTGGAGAGATCGAGCTCGGGAAAGCGCTTGCCGAGCGCCTGCAGGCCGGCCACCTGATCGTGAAGCGGCACCTCGAGCAGGCGCTCGCGGATCGCGCGCTCGAAGGCGCGGCCTCGACCCGGCGTGCCGCGGCCGTCGATCGCGACGACGATCACGCCCTGATCGGCGAGCCACTGGTTCATGAGCCAGCGATCGCGGCCGGCCTCGACCACCTTTGCCATCGGGCCGCCGTAGACGGAGAGCACGACCGGGTAGCGGCGCCCCGGCAGGAAGTTGTGCGGACGCAGCAGCCCCGCGGCGAGCTCGAACGTGCCGCCGTCGGCCTGGATCGTGACCTTCGTGAGCTCGAGGTTCGGGAGGAACGAGGGCGCCTCGCTCACGCTGGGCACGATCGGCCCCTCCGTCCCATCCGCGCGCAGCACGCGGGCGCTCGGCGCCTCGGCGGCCGCGTCACGCAACAGGACGAGCGTGCCGTCCTCCCCGATCTCCGCGCCGTGCGAGGCGACGCCGCGGGTCAGCACCTCGCCGGCGCCGCCCGCGAGCGGCCATCGGAGCACGTGCTGCTCTGCCGGCTCGGGCGACGCGAGCACCACCACGGCGCCGCGCCTCTGATCGAGGCCGACGAAGGAGCGCAGGCCCTGCCCCGGCGCGCCGAGCTCGCGCAGCTTTGCGCCGTCCTTGCCGTAGAGCACCAGGCGCGCCTCGCCGCTCGCCTCGCTCATCCACAGAAAACCCGCGCCGTCGGGCAGCCAGCGCGGGAGCTCCGCAGGCAGGTTCAGCCACGCCGCGTCCCGGTCCTCCACCAGCGTGCGCGTCTTGCCGGTGCCGACGTCGGCCGCGAGCACGAGCTGCCGCTGCTGCGCGCGATCCTGCACGACGAGCGTCAGCGGCGCGTTCTTCCCCCAGGTGATCCGCGCGAGGTACGGGAAGGCCCGCAGGTCCCAGCCGATCTCCCGCGGGCTGCCGCCGCTCGCCGCGACGATGAAGAGCTTCACGGTCGCGTTCGTGCGGCCCGCGCGAGGATAGGGCCACGGATCGGGCGCGACCTCGGGGTGGAGCGGATCGCCCACGAACAGCCGCTCGACCTTCGCCTCGTCGACCTCGGTGAACCAGAGCTGCTTGCCGTCCGGCGACCAGCCGTGGCCCTCGCGTCGATCCATCTCCTCCTGCGCCACGAACTCGGCGACGCCGAACTGGACGGCGCGGCCCCTGCGATCGGTCAGCCGCTTCTGCGTGCGCCGCGCGAGGTCGATCACCCACACCTCGCCGTCGCGCACGCAGCTCACCAGCGCGCCGTCCGGCGAGAAGCGTGCGTCCAGCGGGGTGCCGCCGGCGTCCGGCAGGAGCGTGACGGCGCCCGTCGCGCGCTCGATCACGTAGAGCTTGCCGGAGAGCGGCACGAGGATCCGCGCGCCGTCGCGGCTGAGCTCGAACGACGCGAGCCCCTTCGCCGCGAGCCGCAGCCGCTCGCGCCGCGCCTTCTCCTCTGCGGTGAGCGTCTCTTCGGCGCCCTTGAGGATCGACTCGGCCGTCAGCACGACCTTCGCGACCCCGCTCTGCACGTCGAGGCTCCAGAGATCACGCGTGAAGCTGCGCGGGCCCGAGCGCAGGAAGAGCACCTGTGCGCCGTCGGGCGTGGGCGTCACGGCGGCAGGCCGGCCGAGGCGGAAGCGGTTCGTCGCAGCGTACTGCTCGAGGAAGCCCTCGACCTTCGGCGACGGCAGCGGCGCCGACGCGGCGGTCGCGGTGAGGGGCAGGAGCAGCGACGCGAGCAGCAGCGAGAGGCGAAGCCTCGTCACGGAAGCCTCCAGGGGTGGCAGGAAGGTCAGCGGCTCGGGAGCAGTCGATCCGCGAGCCAGCGGGTGATGCGATCGGCGCCGACGTCGTCGTCGAGCGTGGCGGCGACGAGCGCGCGATCGGGCCGGGCGAGGTCGTCGGGCGGTGCGACCATCACGCAGGCGCGCACGCGGGCGTCCTGGGCGGCGGCGCGGCCGACGGTGGCGCACGCGACGTCGCTGCCGAGCACGGCGAGTCGCAGGGGATCGAGCTCGGGCCGGCTCGAGAGCACGTCGAGCGCGAGCGGGGCGAGCCGGTCGCAGCCGAGGGGCAACCAGACCGACGAGATCCCTGCGTCTCCGAGCCGCCGCGCGAGCCGCTCGCCCATCCGCTCGGAGAAGCCGGCGAGGACCGCGGCCGGGAAGGGCCCGATGCCATCGGCGAGGCGCAGCACTGCCTCGTGCGCGTCGCCATCCCGATCGACGAGCCGCAGCGACCGCGGGCCGGTGAGCGCGGGCGCCGGGGCGATCCGCCGGGCGACGCCGCCGCGCGCGAGGAGCTCCGCGACCTCCTCCTCCGTGACCTGCGTCAGGCGCTTGTAGAACGAGGCCGTGTCACCGCCGCGCGGCGCGCGCTCGGGCGCGATCACCTCGACGCCGAGCGCCATGAGCTCCTCGACGCCGTCCTCCCGCGCGGCGGGCACCGCGACGATGATCCGCTTCGCGCCGCGGCGCCGCAGGTACTCGACGCCCGCCCGCGCGGTGAGCCCGGAGACGAGCGCGTCATCGACGACGACCGCGGTGCGGCCGGGGAGCAGCGCTGCCGGATCGGGCACGCCGAACGCGCGGCGCCACGCGGTCAGCCGCGCCGCGACCGCCTCGCCGAGCCCCTCGAGCTCGGCGGGCATCAGCCCGAGCTCACGGCCACGCACCGCCACGAGCGCGCCGTCCGCGTCGATCGCGCCGACCACCGTCTCCGGGCTCTCCGGCAGGCCGACCTTGCGGACGAGGAGGGGCGCGAGCGGGGCCCGAAGCGCCATCGCGACCTGCGCGCCGACCACCACGCCTGCGCGGGGGACCGCGAGCACGACGGAGGGGCCGTCGAGCCGCGCTGCGACCAGCCGTCCGAGCCGACGGCCGGCGTCGACGCGATCCTCGTAGGGTGCCATTCGCGGCATGGTACCGTAACGCCTCTTTCCCGGGAGCGTAGAGAGCTTGGAGGGCCTCGACGAGGGCCGCCTGGAGCGGGACATGGTCGCCTGGGCGGCGGGAGAGCTGCGCGCGTTCGACCGCCTCTACGCCGCGCTCGCGCCGCGCTTGTCCGCGTTCTTCCGCCGATCCTTCTCGGACGACGCGATCGCGCAGGACCTGCTCCAGGCCACGTTCCTCCGACTCCATGGCGCGCGCGCCGACTACCGCGCCGGCGCGCCGGTCCGGCCCTGGATCTTCACGATCGCTGCGCGGCTTCGGCTGGACGAGCTGCGTCGCCGACGACGGCTGCCGCCTTCGGCCGGCGAAGAGGAGCTCGCTGCGGCCGAGTCGATCGACGACCGCCCCGTGGCGGAGGAGCGGATCGACGCGCGGACCGAGGCCGGGCGGGTCCGGGCGGCGCTGGCGATGCTGCCCGAGTCGCAGCGCGTCGTGATCCACCTGCACCGATGGGAGGGGCTCTCGTTCGCCGAGATCGCCGCGGCGCTGGGCACGACCGAAGGCGCCGCAAAGCTGCGCGCGTTCCGGGGCTACGAGGCGCTGCGGGCGCGGCTCGCGCCGGAGAGGACGCCGTGAGCGCCGGAGAGGACGCCGTGACCGCCGGGTCGCTGCCGGAGGCGTGTCGGGCCCTGCGGGAGCGGGCGGGGCTCCTCGCGGCGCTGCCCGTGGACGACGAGGAGCGGGCAGCTGCGCTCCTGCACGCGGCCGACTGCCATGCTTGCGCCGCCGCGCTCGCCGCGGGGCGCGCGATGATCGAGCTCCTCGATCGGGCAGGTGCGCCGGAGCCGCTCGAGCCGCAGCAGCTGCAGGCCGTCCGCAGCGCGCTCGCCACGAGGATGCACCCGCCCCCGTCGCGCCTCGCCGCGCTCGCCGTCGCGCCCGCCGCGCTGATCGGGGCGGGCCTCTCGATCGGGCTCGCGCGCGATCGGCTGCCCTTCGGCCCGCTCTGGGGCGACGTCGGCTTCGTCGCGGCGATCGCCGCGGTCGCCGCCGCGTTCGCCGCGCGGCGCGCCCCGCTCTCGCTGGGGATCTCGCTCGCCGCCGGCGCCGC
>CAYHCR010000261.1:0-5723 GCA_964354895.1 uncultured Myxococcales bacterium
TCGACAGGTCGAGCACGGCGGCGCATCCTGCCAGCGGCGCGCGCGCCCCGTAAGACCTTGACAGCGCGAACCCCGGATCGGCAGCGTCGCCCAATGAACAAGCGCGATTTCCTGGAGGCCCTCGGGCGGCTGCAGAAGTCGTTCTCCACGAACGACCAGAACCCCGGGAGCTTCCAGTGCGAGGACTCGCGGCGCTGCGCGAGCTGCATGTTCTGCAAGTCCTGCGAGGGCTGCTACCGCTGCAGCCACTGCGTCCGCTGCGTCGAGTGCAGCAATTCCGTCCATTGCCTCGACTGCCACAGCTGCCACGGCTGCACCCACTGCGTGCAGAGCAAGCTGTGCACCGGCTCTGCGTACCTGGTGCTCTGCGAGAACCTCTCGGACTGCACCTACTGCTTCGGGTGCGTCGGGCTGATGAAGAAGGACTTCCACATCCTCAACGAGCGGCACGACCGCAAGAGCTACTTCGAGATCGTCAAGCGGCTGAAGGCCGAGATGGGGATCACCGGATGAACGCTGCACGCAAGGCCGGCCGCGACGCGGGCCGCAGGCTCGTCGCGCACCCGGGCCACGAGCTCTTCGATCCCGTCACGCCAGCAGAGCTTGCCGCGTGCGAGAAGGCGCTCGGCGTCGCGCTGCCGGACGCGCTGCGCGGCCTCTACGACGAGGGCGGCGGCGGCGTGCTCGAGGACGGCGCGATCCTGCTGGGCCCGATCGATCCCGACGAGCTCGGCAGCTCGCTCCCGGCGATGGCGCTCTCGCTCTGGGAGGACGGGCTGCCGAAGACGCTGCTGCCGCTCGTCGACGGCGAGCGCTTCCTCTGCGTGCGCCTGACGGGGACCCCGTGCGAGGTGCTCGAGCTCGACCCGGAGAGCTTCGAGGAGCGCGCCTCGCTCGGGCCGCTCGTCACGTTCGTCAACGACGTGCTCTGCCGCGGGAAGCTCCCCCTCGTGGGTGCCTGACGTGCCGGCGGCCGTCCGGTCTGCTAATGGCGGCGCCCCGATGCCCAAGTCGAAGATCTACGGAGAGAAGCCGCTCCTTGAGCAGCCGCCCGGCACGGTCGTCCCGCAGGGCGCGCCCGAGGCCGACGACATCAAGCCGCTGCACGAGCGCCTGCACGTCGATCCGCGCTGGACGGGCCGCGGGATCACCGCCGCCTTCCTCGACTCCGGCTTCTTCGCGCACGCGGATCTCACGCAGCCGAAGAACCGCATCAAGGCCTACTACGACGTCCTCTCGGACACCTCGGGCCTCCACCACATCGAGAAGCCCGACGGCTCGATGTGGCACGGCATGATGACGAGCACCGTCGCCGCGGGGAACGGACACCTCTCCGACGGCCACTTCCGCTCGCTCGCCCCGGAGCTCGAGCTGGTGCTGGTGAAGGTCGGCCACATGTCGCGCGTGCGCCACGACGACATCGAGCGCGGCATCCGCTGGGTCATCGCCCACCAGAAGCGCTACGACATCCGGATCCTCAACATCTCCGCCGGCGGCGACTACGAGGCGAGCTACCTCGTCGATCCGGTCTGCGCCGCCGCCGAGGACGCGGTGCGCGCGGGGATCACGGTCGTCTGCGCGGTCGGCAACATCAGCAGCAGCTCGCACCGCGTGATCTCGCCCGCCTCCACGCCGGCGGTGATCGCGGTCGGCGGCGTCAACGACCTCGGCGATCCGAGCAAAGGCCGGATCGGCACCTACCACTCCTGCTACGGCCCCACGATCGACGGCCTGCAGAAGCCAGAGCTGATGGCGCCGGGCATCTGGGTCGTCGCGCCGCTGCTGCCGGGCACGCCGACGCAGCAGGAGGCCGAGCTGCTGACGATGCTCTCGACGAAGCCGGACAGCGAGCTCAAGGCGCTGATCGAGCAGCACCCGCGCGTCGTGCCCGCGCTCGACGCGATCAAGAACGACGCGCCCTACCTGATGCGGCAGGTCATCGGGAGCCGGTTGCGGGGCGAGAAGGTGATCTCGGGCCACTACAAGCACGTCGACGGCTCGAGCTTCTCGGCGCCGATCGTCGTCTCGATCGTCGCCGGCGTGCTCGAGGCGAACCCGCAGCTGCAGCCGCACGAGGTGAAGCGGCTGCTCATCGACACGGCGCGCCGGATCCCCGGCGTCGCGGTCGAACGGCAGGGCTGGGGCACGATCCAGCCCGCGGCCGCCATCGCCGAGGCGCAGCGCCGCCGGGACTGACGTCTCGGCCCACCCTCCTTCTCTGGCTTGCGCTGGGAAGGATCTTTTCCGGCGAGCCCCGGATCGTTTAGAAAGACCGTTCATGCGCCCGCTTCGGATCGGCCTCATCGACATGAACAACGGGGTGACCAACCAGGCCATCCGTTCGTTCCGATCGATCATCGCGGCCTTCGTGGAACGCGCGAAGGCCGTGAACCCCGGCCTCGAGCACGAGCTCACCTACGTGCAGCCGCGCAACCTCGGTGAGGCGCCGCCCGACGACTGCGATCTGTACCTCTCCTCCGGCGGCCCCGACGGCCCGCATGAAGGGTTCGCCGAGAGCTGGGCGCGGCCGTACGAGGGCTTCCTCGACGGCATCGTCGAGGACCGGCTCCACCGCGGCGTCGCCGCCAAGGGGCTCCTCGCCGTCTGCTACTCGTTCGAGATCTGCATGCTGCACTTTGCCTTTGCAGAGATGACCCCGCGGCCGCGGAAGTTCGGCATCATGCCGGTCTATCCGACCGAGCTCGGCCAGCGGCGCGATCTGCTCGGCGCCTTCGGCGACCGCTTCTTCGCGTGGGAGCACCGCAATTGGCAGGCGGTGAACCTCGACGAGAAGAAGCTCGCGGCGCTCGGCGGCGAGCTCTACGCCCGCGAGAGCCGCGACGGCGTCAGCAAGGGGCCCTGCCTCTGCGCCTTCCGCTTCGCGCACGGCATCGAAGGCACGATCTTCCACCCGGAGGCCGACCGCCCCGGCGTGCTCAACTGGATCGATCGCCCGGAGCAGCAGCAGGCCGTGATCGAGGCCTACGGCGAGCTCGTCTACCACCGCATGCGCAAGACCATCGACGACCCGATGCGGCTCGCGCGGACCTACGCGCTCCTCATCCCGGGCTGGATGGCGCGCACCTTCAACGCGATGGCGGAGGACCGCGGCTGGAAGCCGGTCTCCGTCCCGATCTACGACGGCAACCTCGGCGCCTTCGGACGGCCGAAGGACGCCTGACGCGGCCGCGTTTCCCGTTGCCTTCCGCACCGCCCCGCGTCACGCTCCCGGGACCTCTCAGGAGCGAAACGCATGCCTACCGTCGGCGTCCTCGTCGGGATGGAGCTGCCCTTTCCGGCGGCCCTGATCGACCGCATCAATTCCGCGAACGCAGGCGTCAAGGCCGAGATGGCCGTCATCGACGCCACGCCCCTCGATTTCGCCAAGAAATACGACGTGATCGTCGATCGCATCTCGCACGAGGTGCCGTTCTACCGGTTTCACCTCAAGGCGGCGGCGCTCGCGGGCACGTACGTCATCAACGATCCGCACTGGTTCACGGCCGACGACAAGTTCTTCGGCTACTCCCTCGCGAAGCGCCTCGGCGTGCCCGTGCCGCCGACGGTCCTGCTCCCGCAGAAGGCGTACATGGCGCGGATCGATCCGCCGCGCTCGCTGCGAAACCTCGCGTTCCCGCTCGACTGGAAGGCGATCGGCGAGTCGGTCGGCTACCCCGCCTTCCTCAAGCCCGCGGACGGCGGCGGCTGGCGCAACGTGACCAAGGTCAACAACCTCGGCGAGCTGATGCAGGCCTACGACGACTCCGGCGAGCTCTCGATGGTGCTGCAGAAGGGCGTCGACTTCAAAGACGGCGACTACGTCCGCTGCATCTGCATCGGCGAAGAAGAGATCCTCCCGATCCGCTACGACCCGAAGCGCCGCTGCTACCTGCCGGATCAGAATTTCCTTCCGAAGGCGCTCGAGGCGCAGATCCGCGACCACTGCTACGCGATCAACCACGCGCTCGGCTACGACATGAACTCGGTCGAGTTCGCGATCGAGGACGGCGTGCCGTACGCGATCGACTTCACGAACCCCGCGCCGGACATGGATCGCAACGGGATCCTGCCGCACAACTTCGAGTGGTGCGTGGACCGGATGAGCAAGCTCTGCATCTCTCGCGCGAAGGCCGGCAAGCCGCTGCCGCAGCGCTACTCGTGGCGGGCGGCGGTGGAGCAGGTCGAGCAGGGCCAGAAGCTGACGCTGCCGAAGAAGTGACGACCGCGAACCTGCAGGACTGACCGGCGCAGCGCCTCTCTGGGGGCGCGCGCCCGAGGGGGCCTCATGGCGAACGAGCTCGAGGGACAGTTCACGCTGGGCGTCGAAGAGGAATTCCAGATCGTCCACGAAGAGTCGTGCGAGCTGCGCTCGTACGTCTCGCGCCTGCTCGAGGACGGCAAGAGCGTGCTGCGGGAGCGCGTCCGCCCCGAGATGCACCAGTCGGTGATCGAGGTCGGCACGGACGTCTGCAAGGACGTCGGACAGGTCCGCAGTGAGCTGGCCGAGATGCGCTTCGAGCTCGATCGGCTCGCGCGCAAGGGCGGCATGCGCATCGTCGCGGCGGGCACGCACCCGTTCAGCGACTGGAAGACGCAGGAGATCTTCGATCACCCGCGCTACCACGGCATCGTGGAAGATCTGCAGGACGTCGCCCGCGCGAACCTCATCTTCGGCATGCATGTCCACGTCGGCATCAAGGACAAGCAGGTCGCGATCGCGCTCAACAACCAGGTGCGTTACTTCCTGCCACACATCCTCGCGCTCTCCGTCAGCTCGCCGCTCTGGCTCGGCCGCGCCTCGGGCCAGCAGTCGACCCGCACGCAGATCTTCAAGCGCTTCCCGCGCACCGGCATCCCGGACACGTTCGAGGGCTACGGCAAGTTCAAGGAGTTCATCGACCTCCTGATCCGGACCAACTCGATCGACAACGCCAAGAAGATCTGGTGGGATGTCCGGCCGCACTACCTCTACGACACCGTCGAGCTGCGCATCTGCGACATGGTCACGCGGCTCGATCACGTCATCGCGATCACCGCCTTCATCCAGGCGCTGATGGCGCAGCTCTACCTCTTCCACCGCCGGAACATGTCGTGGCGGCTCTATCCGCGCTTCCTCATCGAGGAGAACAAGTGGCGCGCGGCGCGCTACGGCATCCGCGGCAAGCTGATCGACTTCGGCGAAGAGCAGGAGCGGCCGTTCCCGGAGCTCGTCGAAGAGATGATCGCCCTCGTCGCGGAGGCCGCAGACATGCTCGGCACCACCAAGGAAGTGGCGGCGATCCGCGACATCCTCCGCGACGGCACGAGCGCCGAGCACCAGCTGCAGGTCTACAAGGCCTCCGGCGAGGACCCGCGCGCGGTCGTGCGGCACCTCATGGCAGAGACGATCCGCGGGCTGTAGCCGACACGACCTCGGAGGGGTCTCAGACGGGCTTCGGGAGGGCGCCGATCGCGCCCGCTCGGAGCCCGTGCCGCGTATTGCGGCTCCCCCGGAGGCCATGCGAAGAGTCGGCGCATGCCTCGGAGGGGGACAAGATGAAGATCTGGGTGGTGGCGCTCGCGGTGGCGCTCGCGGGCGGGCTCGCGGCGTGTGACGACGGCGGCGGCGGCGGGGGGGGCTCGGCCGCGGGCGGGAGCGGCGGCGGCGACACCGGCGGTAGCGGCAGCGGCGGCGTCGGGGTCCGCGCAGTCGAAGAGGCCGTCGCGGTCCTCGTCCGTCAGGT
>CAYHCR010000262.1:0-5697 GCA_964354895.1 uncultured Myxococcales bacterium
CCCACTGCGGATCGAGGAGCACTCCCCGATGGCCGGTACCGACAAGCGGAAGCAGAGCCTGTACTTCCCCGAGGAGATGCTCCGCGAGATCCAGGACGAGGCGAATCGTCAGGATCGGTCGCTCTCGTGGATCGTCCAGCAGGCGTGGAAGATCGCGCGGACCGAGATCCTGCGGTTCCCGTCCGTCAACGACGTCATCAGCGGCGAGGCCGCCCCCGACCGTCGCGAAGAAGAAGGGCGCTAACGAGATGGCCAGCTCCGACTCCCGCAAGCAGTCGCTCTATTTTCCGGAAGAAATGCTCGCGGAGATCCAGCGCGAGGCCAACCGCCAGGACCGCTCGCTCTCGTGGATCGTCCAGCAGGCGTGGAAGCTCGCGCGGACGGAGATCCGCCGCTTCCCGTCCGTGAACGACGTGCTCCCGGAGCGCGAGGACCTGCGCGAAAAGAAGTAGCGCGCCTCCCGCGTACGCCTCGACCTGCACCTCGCGCCGCCGAACGTCGCTCGTTCGCGCGGCGCGCTCGTCCGCAGGCCCCGAACGAGCGCTGGGTCAGTCGCAGTTCAGGAGCACGACGCGATCTTCCGGGAGGCCCGGGTACGGCGACTCCTCCGGCCACGCCGCGGCGAACCAGGCCGCGACGATCTGGAAGTTGAGCGCGTCGCTGCGCCCCACGACCGTCGAGGTCGTCGGCTCCGCGAAGTCCAGGTAGCCGTCCCCGCCGCCGGACAGGAAGCTGTTCGTCGCGACGCGCACGCGGCCGGCCGGATCCGGCGCGCTCGGATCGACGACCCTCCCGCAGAACGCTGCGCTCTGGGTCGGATCCCGGAGCGACACGAGCCCCGCGGCGCAGTCCGGGTAGCGCGCGTCCGTGCAGTTCGAGATCGACGTGCAGCTCTGCTGGGTCCGCGGCCGCAGCACGATCCCGACCACCCGCTCCCCGGTCCGCACGCGCCCCTCGTCCGAGAGCACCTCCGCAGGCCGGCCGCAGTCGACCGCGACCTCCGCACCGCCGAGCTGCAGGAAGGCGCCGGACGCCGGCTCGAGCGTGCCGAGCCGCGCGTAGGCGTGCTCGAAGAGATCCTTGAGGCCCTGCTCCGTGATCTCGACGAGCTCCACGGTGTCGTCGAACGGCAGGATCTCGCGCAGGACCTTCTTTCGCACCGGGCCCGCCGCGAGCGACTCTCGAGGCTCGCAGAGGCCCTCGTCCCGGATCGCGCCGGCGTTCTCGATTCCGACGTCGGCCGGTTCGTCCGTGCCATCGAACGCGCGCACGTATGCGTCTGCGACGAGCTGGCCGATCGCGGCGTCTTCGACGCGCACCTCCGCCTCGCGGATCGAGATCTCCTCCTCCAGGTAGCCGACGACCGCCTCGGGATCGTCGACGAACGCGGTACACGGCTCGTTGTACGCCATGCAGCCCGCCGCACCGGCGAGGCCGAGCGCGGGCAGCGAGAGCAGCAGCAGGAACGGTCGGAGGTACGACGGCAGGTACGCAAGAGTGGCGCGGCTCACGGCTCGCCCTCCTTCCCGGGCTTGGGCGGTGGTGGCGGCGCGCCGAAGTGACGGCGGATCAGCAGCACGCCGGAGATCCCCTCGCGCGGGAGCAGCCCGGTCACTCGATCGGGCCGCGGGACGTCGTCGACGTACGCCTCGTCGAGGAGGTTCTCTCCCACGAGCGCGAACGAGAAGCCGGCGAGGATCGGCCGGGTCGCGAGCTGCGCGGAGAGGTTCGTGTAGGCGGGGATCGAGAAGCGGCGCAGCGTCTCGAGGCGCGAGCGCGCGTTGCTGCGACGCTCGGCGCCGTACTCGAGGCGGGCCGAGAGATCGAGGAGCGCCCCGATGGGCAGCTGCGTGCCGACGAAGAACCGCAGCTGCGGCACGTCCGTCAGCAGGTTCAGCTCCTCGGGCACGTCGGGGTTCTTGTCTCGCGCCCGAAACCACGCGACGTTGGCCGTCGTAAAGCTCCGCGGGCCCCGCTCGAAGCGGATCTCGGCCTCCGTGCCGAGCACATCGACGCCCGCCTCCCGGTTCTGCAGCGGCGGCTGGTTCCCGGAGGTGTCGATCGCCTCGATGCGGTTGCGGAACAGGTTGTAGAAGGCGTCGCCGCGGACGCGGATCTTCGCCTCCGGCGAGGCGAAGAGCTGCTCGACGCCGCCCTCGAAGGTCGTGATCGTGACCGGCTCGAGCGCGGGCTCGCCCTCGAAGCGCCCCTGCGCCAGATCCGTATTCGGGATCTTCTCGAAGAGCTCCTGGAACGTCGGCGCGCGGAACGCGGTGCCGTACAGCAGCTTGAGGCGCGTGGTGCTCGTGGCGGCGAAGACGGCGCCCACGCGCGGCGAGAAGGCCGGCGCATAGTCGTCGATCGCGTCGACCCGGACACCCGCGAGCACGTTGAGCGGATCGACGACCCGCCACTCGTCCTGGACGAACGCGCCCAGCGACGTGCGGGCGGGCGCGCTCTTCTGCGGAAGCTCGAGGCCGGGCGGCGGTGCGAGACCGGCGGTCGGCTCGTCGCCGACGAAGTTCGTCTCGTACGCGTACGAGGTGAGGGCCTCGCGCGCGAACGAGAGCCCGACCGTCAGCGTGTTCCGGCCGCCGATCCGGGCCTCGCCCTTGAGGTCGGCGCCCAGCCCGAGCGTGTCCCACGCGGTGCGCTCGCTGGCACCGTCCGGGAAGGGTTGCGTCGCCACGATCATGCCGGGCGGCGCGAGCTCGAAGACGCGATCGACCCACTGCACGTCGGCCCAGAGGCGCGCGTCGAGCGCGAGCCACTCGCCGAAGCCGTGGGAGAGCCGCACGTCGAAGAGGCCCACCGTCCAGGCGAGGTTCGAGCGAGGGACGCCGTAGACGTCGAAGGCGCCGATGAGCGGCGTGCGGTCGTCCCGCAACAGCCGCAGCGCGACGGAGCCCCGCGTCTGCTCGTCGAGCGTGAGCTCCGCGCGGCCGCCGAGGTTGACGAAGAGCCCCTCGTCACCCGTCGGCCCGAGGGGCGCGCCATCCTCGAGGAGCCCCTGCCGCTGCAGGTCGCCCTTCACCGAGAGCGAGTCCTCGGCGACCGCTTCGCCGTTTGAGAAGCTCTGCAGGATATCTGCGTCGAAGTGCAGCGCGATCGACTCGCTCGTCGTTCCACCCGCGAGGTGGAGGCCTGCGAGCGGCGTCGTCCCGAGGACCACCGCGACGTCGACGCCCTCCACCCGGCGCGGGACGAGGTTCACGACGCCGAGGAACGCGCCCGAACCGTAGAGCGCGGAGCCCGGACCGCGGATCGCCTCGACCCGCTCGAGGTTCTCAGCCGGGATCCGGAGCAGCGAGCGGGCGTCGTAGCTGTTGTTGAGCTTGTGGCCGTCGTAGAGCACGAGCAGCTCCGGATCGCTGCGGATGCCGCGGATCGCGACGCGATCGTGCCCCTGCACGTCCCGGCTCGTCTCGAAGCCCGGGAGCGCCTTGATGACGTCCGCTGCCGTGCGAAACCCCATCGCGACGATCTCGGCGCGATCGATCACCGAGACGATCGCCGGCGCGTCGGCGACCGGCGTCTCGCGGAGCGTCGCGAGCGAGACCTTCTCCTCGGCCGCGAAGAGCAGCAGCTCGTCCTCGAGTCCGCCGCGGCGGGTCGAGCCCGGATCGTCCTCGTCGAGCGAGCGCCGAGGGGTGCGATCGGTCGCTTCGACCTCCTCGTCTGCCTCGGGCGCCGCGCCCTCCTCGTCGTCCCCGGTCCGGGACGGCGAGGCGTCTGGGTCGGCGGCGTAGAGGGCGCGCTCGTCGTCGCGGACCTTCTTCGTGTTGCCCACGCGCGTCGGGGCGGCCGGCTCTTCGGTGCCTCGCCCCGCGCGCCTCGGCGCGACCCCCTCGGCCTCCCCGCGCCCCGCGCGCTTCGGAGCGGCCGGCTCTGCGCGCGTTGGCAGCTCTTCCCCCTCCGCCGAATCCACGCGCGACGCCCCGCCTGCACCTCCGCCGAGCGCGACGGTCTGGGGCGCCTCCTCGCTCTTCCAGACCTCCTCCTCCGCGCCGTCGAGGTCGATCGTCACCACGTAGTACTCGAGCGTGCCGCCCTCGAGATCCGCGCCTGGGACCACACCGCGCCACTGGTCCGTGCCGGCCCGCGCGAGCTCGAGCTCCTCCCAGCGCTTCGCGCCGCGGATCCGGTAGCGGAGCACGACCCGCTCGACGTCGCCGCCGAAGAGACTCCCCGAGACCGCGAGATCGGAGCCAGCGCGCGCCTTCCGCGCCGGCGTGTGCAGGAACGTGGGCGCGGCGGCGGCGGTCAGCGGCGCCGCCGCGAAGAGCAGGCAGACGAGGGCGGTGAGGGCGTGGCGCACGCGCCGAGCGTAGCAGCCTCCGCGCGACCCGGATCCAGCGTCCGGGCGCGGCGCTACACTCCGGGGCATGACGACGAGACGGGTCCTCCCGCTCCTGCTGGCGCTGCTCTGCGGATGCGGCAAGGAGCGCGCTGCTGCGCGCGCCGAGGCCGGAGCGGCGCTCGGTCGGCACGACTGCGCCGGCTACACGCAGGCCGCCGCTCGGCTCGCACCGTTCACCGATGAGGAGAGCGCGATCGACCGGGCCTTCGCGCTCGGGCTGCTCGCGACGGAGTGCGGCGAGGCGGCGCAGGCCGTCGAGATCACGCGGCTGCTCGGCCGCATGGAGAAGGACGGGCGGCTGCGCGGTCGCGCGGCCGCAGCGCGAGGGCTCGCGCACCTCGCCGCGGGCGCGCCCGGGAGCGCGATCCTCGGCGTCGGTGCGGCCCTCGGCCTCGAGCCCACGCACGCAGAGCTGCTCTTCGTGCGCGCGCGGATCGAGCGCGCGAGCGGCCAGGAGGCGAACGCCCTGCAGTCGGTGCGGGAGGCGCTCGCGGCAGATCCGGAGCTGCTGCCCGCGCGCGCCGATCTCGGCCTGCTGCTCGCGGGGCGGGACCCGAAGGCGTCGCGGGAGGCCCTGGAGCGGGTCCTTGCAAAGGTGCCTGAGCACCCCGTCGCGCTGCGCGCGCTGGGGCGCCTCGCGGCCGACGGCGTGATCACGGGGCCGACGCTCCGGCCGCCGCTCGAGCGGGCCTTCGCCCTCGCCGCGACGGCGCAGGATCCGGCGGCCTGCCGCCTCGGCCTCGCGGTCGCGCGGGCGTCGACCGAAGACCGGGTCGCGCACCTCACCGCGCTCGTCGCGGCCGGAGCGGCAGTGGGCGCGTCCCTCGCCTGCCGGCTCGAGGTCGCCCGACAGTTGCTCCGGACGGCGCGAGCGCCCGAGGCCGCCGCGCTGCTCACCGCTGCGGCGCCCGAGGTGGCGACGGCGGACGTCGCGCAGCGGCTCCTCACCGCGCGCCTCGCGCTGCTGGCGGGCGTTCCGGCGGCTGCGCTGACAGCCCTCGGCGCGACCGCCGAGTCGCCCGCGGAGGCGAAGAAGCTGGAGTCGGGCCCCGGCGGGGCGAGCGCGATCGGCCTCGCCGCAGAGGCCGCCGCGAGGCTTGATCGCCCTGCGGCTGCTGCGTTCGCCGCCCGCGCGGCGGGCTCGGCGCGGCGAGATCCGGACGCGCGGCGCGGACTCGCGGCGTGGCAACACGCGACGGGCAAGGGGGCCGCGGCCGCGGCCGAGCTCTCCGCCCTCCTCGACGTCCCGGGGCTCGCGGCCGAGCAGCGCGTGCTTGCGGCGCGGCTCGCGCTCCGCGTCGCCGGGTCGCTCCCTCCGACCGGCGCCCCCCCGCTCC
>CAYHCR010000263.1:0-5687 GCA_964354895.1 uncultured Myxococcales bacterium
CTGGCCCTCCGGCCCGTACTGGGATCGGGTGGGCGGCGGCGCGGCGCCGGCGGATCAGGCGGCGGACAACCCGGCCGACACCGGCGCGCCCGCCGGCGGCGAGCTCGCGACGATCTTCTCGCGCGCCGAGTCGGGCGTCGGCTTCTCGTACTGGTGGGGCGGCGGCAAGTGGAGCACTGCCGCGGGCGCCGACAAGGGCACCTGCTACGAGGCCTCCTTCACCGGTCACCAGGGGGCGTACGGCGCCGACTGCTCGGGCTTCGTGCACAAGGTGTGGCAGGTCCCGGCCGAGATCGCGCTGACGACGCAGGGCCACCCCTACTCGACCTGGAACTTCTACAACGAGGAGCGCGAGTGGCACCGCGTCTCCCGCGACGACGTGCGCAAGGGCGACTCGATGGTCTACCGGTCGGACGGCGGCGGACACATCTTCCTGTACGAGCGCGGCGACGCCTGGGGCTCGATGTGGACCTTCGAGGGCCGCTCCTGCGACGCCGGCGTGGTCCACAACCTCCGCACGGCCTCCGCCTCCTACCGCGCGATCCGCAAGAACACGCTGTAGTCGGAGCCACGCGCACTCGAAGGGCATAGGGTGCGCGCGTGGAGAAGCCGGCCGCAGATGTCGTGAAGCGCTTCGGGCCCGTGCTGCTGCTCGTGCCGCTCGCGCTCGCGGTGATCTTCGGGATCCTCACCCTCTGGCGCACGACGATCGGCGCGCTCGAGGGCCCGCCGTCCGCGGTCGCGCCGGCCAAGCGGCCTTCGCCCCCGAAGCCCGCCGCCAGCGCGCCGCCGCTCGCCGCGACCGCAGCAAGCCCCGCCGGTCGCGAGGGCGCCGCTGCAGCGCCACCCCCTCCTCCGGCGTGGAAGGCGGCGTGGGGCGAGGGCGCCGGCCAGCTCGGCCACGATCGCGGCGAGGAGCGGAACGCAGAGGGTCCGCCCGCGCTCGTGCCGCTGCCGGAGGGCGGCTTCGGCGTGCTCGACGCGGTCAACGGCCGCTTCGTGCGCACCGGTCCCGACGGTGCGCCGCGGGGCGAGACGCGGCTCGCGCAGCGGCTGCCCCAGGACGCGGTCGCGCTCCCCGACGGCTCGCTGCTCACGCTCGATCGCCTCGCCGATCGCTCCGTCCAGCTGCTCGGCCCCGACGGCGCGGTCCGCGGCGAGCTGCCGCTCGCAGGAAAAGGTGTGCCGGAGCCCTCGGGCGTGACCGGGCTCTTCGTCGACGGCGACGATGTCTGGGTGGAGATCGAGCACGATCACCTCGTGCGGATCGGCGACACCGACGGGCGCCCCGACGCAGAGCGGCCGGAGCTCGACGGCCGCCCCAGCCTCGACGGCGAGCGCCTGCACGAGGTGGTGCTGCTCGATCGGCGCGCCGGGAAGCTGCTGCTCGTCGCGCGGGAGCGGGCGAGCCTCGAACACCTCTTCACGCGCGAGCTGCGCGCGGGCGAGCCGGTCTTCGGCGTCGTCTCGCTCGACACCGACGCGTCGGGCGGGATCTATGTGGGCTTGCTCGCGGGGGCCGAGGGGAACGAGCGCGTGCGCGTGCTCTGCCTCTCGCGCGAGGGCGAGCTGGAGGGCGGCGTCGAGGTGCCCGCGAGCACGGGCCCCGAGGAGCTCTTCCGGCCGGTGAGCGTCGCGGCCGACGGCACGATCCGGATCCTCACGGTGCATGACGACGGCGCACACGTGTACGCGCTGCGCTGCGGCCGCTGACGGATGATCGAGGCGCTGCTGCAGGCCCTCCCCTTGCCGCCGCACGTGCTCGCCGGGCTCGTCGCGGCGGCGTTCGCGGCCGGGGTCGTCGACGCGATCGCGGGCGGTGGCGGGCTCTTCACCGTGCCGGCGCTGCTCGCCGCAGGACTTCCCCCCCACCTCGCGCTCGGCACCAACAAGGCGCAGGCGGTCTTCGGCTCGGGCGCGGCGCTGCTCTCGTTCTCCCGTCGCGGCCTCGTCTCGCGCGAGCGCGCGGCGCCCGCGTTCTTCGCCGCGCTGTTCGGCAGCGGGATCGGCGCCGCAGGGGTGCTCGCCGTCCCGCAGACGACGCTGCGCCCGGTCGTGCTCGGCCTGCTCGTGGTCGTCGCGCTCGGCCTCGCGCTGCGGCCCGGCAGCCTGCCGACGCTCGCCGGGCCACGCCCCGCGAGGCCGATCCCGCGGGTGCTCGCGCTCTCGCTGCTCATCGGCGCCTACGACGGCTTCTTCGGGCCCGGCACGGGCACGTTTGCGCTGATCGGCTTCGTGATCCTGCTCGGCGACGGCGCGGTCGAGGCGAGCGCGAACGCCAAGGTGCTCAATTTCGCGTCGAACCTCGCCGCGGCCGTGCTCTTCGCGGCGCGGGGCCAGACGCTCTTCGCGGTGGCGCTCCCGATGGCGCTCGCGCAGGCGGCGGGCGCGTCGATCGGCGCACGGCTCGCGGTGAGGGGCGGCGCGCGCGCGATCCGCTGGGTCACGCTGGCCGTGGTGACCGCGCTCGCCGGCAAGCTCGCGTGGGAGCTGCTCTCCTGACGGGCGCTACGGCCGCTTGCCGCCGGCTGGCGCGGGCTCCGCGGCGGCTGTCCTGGCCTTCTCGGGCGTGAGCAGCGTCACGACGATCATCACGCCATACAGCAGCGAGAGCAGGCTCATCCAGACATACTTCTCGTCGTCCCAGCTCGGGAACTTCACGATCGCGTGCGTGCCGATGCCGAGCAGGATCAGCCAGAGGCCGAACTCCTTGCGCTTCTCCATCAGGAACGCGCCCGCCATCAGGAAGCCGTAGTAGTAGCAGGTGAGCTCCGTCGCGCTCGTCACCATGAGGGTGCCCGAGAGCGCCGCCGCGACCCACGCCGGCTCATCGCGCGTGCTGCGCCAGATCGCGGCGAGGAACGCCAGGTTCAGCAGCACGAAGAGCCACCGCAGCTCGCGGTAGTTCTCCAGCCGCGACTCCTTCCAGCGCTTGAAGGGATCCTCGTCCCGCGAGTTCTTGAGCTGCTTGGCGTTCTCCGTCGGCCGCCACGAGAGCAGCGTGCGCATGCCCATGTGGTTCGTGAGCGGTGTGTCGGAGTGTTTGAGCGTGTTGTGTGTGAAGTTCTCGTAGAACTCGAGATCACTCTTCGCGACGAGCAGCGAGGCCGGCACGAGGAAGGCCGTCGCGAGCACGCCACCGATGAGGATCCCGCGGTGCTCCGCGGGCAGCTTGCGATCCTTGAAGAGCCGCCAGCCCGCCTGCAGCACGGGCCCGACGATGAAGAAGAGCGGGAAGAGGCGCGAGGCCGCGGCGAACGCGAGCGCCGCGCCGCCGAGGATGGGTCTGCCCTTCTTGAGCAGCGCGACGCCGATCAGGGCCGCAGCCAGGTAGTCGTAGCGCAGGAACGCGCCGCCGTTCCACCAGTAGCGGGACGGGAAATTCACCGAGAAGAACACGGCCGCGACCGTGAAGGTCTCCAGCCCGAACGCCCACCAGATCGCGGCGAACATGGCGAGCAGCAGGATCGGATCGATCAGGCCCAGCGTGTTCATCGCGTCGGCGGAGGCCGGCCCGATCAGGTTCGCGAGCGCCGTGCCTGCGATGCCCCACCACGGCGTCCCGTTGTATCCATGGTCCTTCTGCGAGCGCTCCCATTGGCTGTCGCCCATGCGTCGCATGAAGAACTGTATGTCGGCCTTGAAGTCATTCCAGCGCGCCGGCGTGAAGTGCTGCTTGCAGCGATCCGGGTTCGCCAGCACGTCGTCGGTCGAGCGGATCAGGTTCGTGTCGGCGAGATCGCGCAGCTTGCGGGCGCGCACCTTCGCCTCGCCGCGCAGCTCCACCTCGGCGATCGCGGAGCACTCGTAGAGCCGCGCGTACTGCAGCTCCGGGACGTACTTTGCGCCGATGTAATAGTGATAGTGCTCCCAGACGTGGACGAAGATCCCGCCGTGGAACTTGCCGAAGTTGAACCAGCCGGCGACCGCGACGATCCCGAAGAACGCGAGCAGGCTGCGTCGGACGCGGAGCAGGCGTCTTCCCTGGCCGCGGGCGTCGAGCGCGAAGCCCCAGAGGAAGAGCCCCACCACGATCAGCGCGAAGGCGATCTTGAGGTTGTTGATCTTGTCTTCGGAGTAGCTCCAGAAGCTCCCCGTGACCTTCTCGCCGGACGGCTTCGCGGCGACCGGGACCGCGATCTTCTTCGGCGCGGCGGCGGGCGCGGTGGGCGTCGGCGGGGCCGAGACGCCGGGCGCGCTCGTCGCGGCCCCCGAGTCGTCCGCGGAGGCGCCTTCGGCCTGGGCGGCGGCCGGCAGCGGCAGCAGCGAGGTGACGAGCAGCAGCGCGGCGAAGGCGCGGGAGAGGGACCGGAGATTCGAGGTCATCGGCGCGACGGTTATCACGCCGGGCCCCGCCGCTGGAAGCGCGGCGGTCAGCGCGGGAGCTGTTCGCGCAGCCAGGTGAGGAGGCCCTCCCGGAGCTCGGGCCGCTTGAGCGCGTAGGCGACGTTCGCCTTCACGTAGCCGAGCCGGTCGCCGGCGTCGTAGCGGGTGCCCTCGAAGCGGTAGCCGACGAGCTCGCCGGCGCTCGCCAGCTCCACGAGCGCGTCGGTCAGCTGGATCTCGCCGCCGACGCCCTTGGGCGTGCGCTCGAGGATCCGGAAGATCTTTCCGGGCAGCACGTAGCGTCCGATCACCGCGAGGCGGCTGGGCGGATCGACCTTGGGCTTCTCGACGAGGTGACGGACCTGCAGCGTCCGCTCATCGAGCGCGTCGCCCGCGGCCACGCCATACAGGTGCGTCTCGCTCGCGGGGACCTCCATCAGCGCGATCACGGCCTTGCCGGTCCGCTCGAAGCAGTCGACGAGCTGGCGCACGGCCGGGACCTCGGCGTCGATCAGATCGTCGCCGAGGATCACCGCGAACGGCTCGTCCTCGCCGACGAAGCCGCGGGCCTGCAGCACGGCGTGGCCGAGGCCGAGCGGCTCGTGCTGGCGCGTCGTGGTGATCCGCGCGAGCGACGAGATCGCCCGCATCGCCTCGAGCTCCGCGAGCTTGCCGCGCCCCTCGAGGATCTCCTCGAGCTCCGGCGAGAGATCGAAGTGGTCGACCATCGACGACTTGCCGCGCGCCGTCACGAGCAACACGTCGGAGATCCCGGCCGCGTGGCACTCCTCGACCAGCAGCTGCAGCGTCGGGGTGTCGACGATCGGCAGCAGCTCCTTGGGCACGGCCTTCGTCGCCGGGAGGAAGCGGGTGCCGAGGCCGGCGGCGGGGACCACGCACTTCGTCACATGTCGCATGACCGGACGATAGCCTTTCCCCGCGCACCGTGCGGTACGCTGCCGCCTCTCCTGTGCCCGACCCCTCCCGACGGACGCGCCCGCCGCGTCCGGCGACCGCCCGTCCCGAGGAGCCGCTCATGCCGAAGTCCCCGACGTCGTCGCGCGTGCCTGCATGATCCCGCTCCTGCTCGAGTGGCTGCACGCCCTGCTGCGGGTCGCGCACGTCCTCGCCGCGGTCCTCTGGGTGGGCGACTCCTTCCTCTTCGTCTGGATGGACTCGCACCTCACGAAGCCGGAGCGGGCGCGCGAGGGCGACGTCGTCGGCGAGCTCTGGATGACGCACAGCGGCGGCTTCTATGAGGTGGTGAAGCGCCGCTCGCTGGCCGCGCTGCCGACGCACTTGTATTGGTTCAAGTGGGAGTCGTACTCCACGTTCCTCACGGGCTTCGTGCTCTTCACCGT
>CAYHCR010000264.1:0-5686 GCA_964354895.1 uncultured Myxococcales bacterium
CCTCGCGAGCACCAATTGAGCGTCGAACGACGCCGGAAACGCGGCCGCCAGCGCACGCCAGTCCTCCCTGTCGCGCCCCCGGCACAGGAACGCCGGCACCTCGCGCCCCGTCGCCGTCTCCGAGAGCTTCGCCTTCCCGCCGAGGAGCAGGCTTGCAGGTTCGTCGGGCGCGCCCGGGAGGATCGCGAAGGCGTCGCCGAGCGTCGACCCGCTCGCGCCCACGAAGCTCGCGTCCGCGTCGATCCGGTTCCCGCCTTCCGCCGGGAAGGGGCCGAAGTACAGGAGCAGCCGTCGCTTCGTGTCGGTGGCCGTGGAGCCCTCGGCGGCGAAGGATCGCAGCACGAGATCCGCCCTGCCGTCGCCATCGAGGTCGCCGGCCTCGATGCCCTGGCCGAAATTCCACTTGCCCGTCAGCGCCGGCGCGACGAACAGGTCTGCGTGACCAGGGAGCGCGCAGGCGCCGAGCGTCTCGAGGCACGCGGAGCTGCGCGGCTCGCCGCAGGCGACCTCGGCCTGGTTGCCCGGCCAACGGGCCGGGTCGGCGTCGTCGCAGTCGCCGCTCCGATCGGCCCAGTCCGTCGGGGAGGGCGGCGCGCAGGCGGAGCGGGCCTCCTCCGCGTCGCCGAAGCCGTCACCGTCCGAGTCGTGAAACCACGTCCGCACCTCCGCGGGCTCGCACGTCGGACCTGTGCAGACCCCGGTGGTTCCGCAGAGCTGTCCATCGGTGCAGTCGGCGTCGAGCCCGCACGGCGTCGCCTGCTCGACCTCCGGCGCCGCCGACACCTCGACGCAGCTTGCGAGCACGAGGGCGAGCAGCGCGAGCGGCTTGCCGGCGGGTCCGAGCCGCGCGGGACCGGGCGGGCCAACAGAGCGGGGCGGAGTGCCGCACCTCGTCGGGATCGGTCCGGCGGCGCGGGGGAGCGTCATGACGGAGAAGCTAGCGCGGTCGGCTGGCACGCGACCCCCCGGGCCGCTACGCTGCCGCCATGCTCCGCCGTTCGATCCTGCCGGGGGCCGCGCTCGCGGCCTCGCTGCTCCCGGGCTGCACGCTCCTGCTCGGCGAGCTCACCGAGTGCGGCGCCGACGCCGACTGTGAGGGCGGGCTCGTCTGCGTCGAGAAGTATTGCGTGGCTGGCGTCGGAGGAGAGACGTCCCTCGCGGCCGTCGGCTGCACCCCGCTCTCCCTCGCGCCGGGCGACCCCGCCCCGGTGAAGCTCGCGATCCTCTCGTACCTGACGAACGCCGAGGGCGTCGCGCAGGCGAAGGGCGCGGCCCGCAGCCACGCCGCGCAGCTCGCGTTCGAGGAGATGAACCGCTTCCAGGGGACCGGCACGCACCAGTTCGAGGCGTGGATCTGCGACACGCACGGCACCGCAGACGTCGCGCGCGCGCAGGCGAAGGCGCTCGTCGCAGCGGGGATCGTCGGGATCGTGGGGCCGGACTCGTCGAGCGAGACGCTCGGCGTCGCGGCGGAGACCGTGCCCGGCGGGACCGTGATCCTCTCGCCTTCGGCGACCTCCCCGAGCCTGAGCTTCCTGCCCGACAAACAGACGCTCTCCGATCCGGCGGGCCTCGTCTGGCGCACGGCGCCGACCGACGCGCTGCAGGGCGCGGTGGCCGCAGAGCTGCTCGCAGAGGGCAGCGCGACGAAGGTCGCGGGCCTCGTCCTCAACGATCCGTACGGCAACGGGCTCTGGGAGGAGTTCGAGCCGGCCTTCGCCGTCGCGGGCCGGCAAGCGCAGCGCTTCCCTTACGATCGCGGGGGCGACGTCGCCTCGGCCGTCACGCAGGCGCTCGCGTATGGCGGCGACACGCTCTACGTGATCGCCTTCCCCGACGACGCCGTGAAGATCCTCGACGCGGTCGCCGACCAGAGCGTGCTCTTCGGCACGAACGTGCTCTTCTCCGACAGCGCGAAGTCGACCGATCTGTTCGGCATCGCCTCGCCCTCCGACCTCGAAGGCGCGCGCGGCACGGCCCCCGCTTCGCCGACGGGCGCGGAGTACGGCGCCTTCTCCGAGGCCTTCACGGCGAGCTTCCCCGGCGAAGACCCGACGCAGTTCTCCTTCGTCGCGCACGCCTACGACGCCGCGTACCTGCTCGGCATCGGGGCGGCGTGGGCGCAGGGGCCGGCGGGCGATCAGCCGATCACGGGGCCGCGCATCGCCGAGGGGCTCACGAAGCTCTCCGCGCCAGGGGCCGCCGAGCTCGTGCCGCGCTCGGATCTCCTGCAGATCCGGGCGGCGCTCTACGCGGGCACGCCCGTGAACGTCCGCGGCGCGTCGGGCGCGCTCGACTTCGACGCGGCGACCGGCGAGGCGCCCTCCCCGATCGCCGTCTGGCAGGTCGAGCTCGTGGGCGAGGCGCTGAGCTTCTCGACGATCGAGACGCGCGAGGCGCCTTGACGCTGCCCGGCGCCTCGCGGCAGAAGCCGCCCATGCTGCTCGCCGGCCACACGCTGAAGACCCCCTGGCTGCTCGCCCCGATGGCGGGCATCAGCGAGATGCCGTTCCGCTCGATCGCCTTCCGGCTGGGCGCGGGGCTCGCGACGACGGAGCTCGTCTCCGCGCATGGGCTCATGCGCGCCTCCCACCGCACGATGCGCTACCTGCGCTTTGATCCGCGCTGGGAGCGCCCGTTCTCCGTGCAGCTCTTCGGCGGCGAGCCCGAGATCCTGGCGGAGGCGGCGAAGGTCGCGCGGGACGCGGGCGCAGAGCTGCTCGACATCAACATGGGCTGCCCCGTGCCCAAGGTGACGAGATCCGGCGCGGGCTCGGCGCTGCTGTGTGATCTGGATCGCGCGGCGCGCATCGTGGAGCGGGTCGGCGGCGCGACGGGGCTGCCGGTCACGGCCAAGATCCGCTCGGGCATCGACGCGAAGAGCGTCAACGCGGTCGAGACGGCCGTGCGGCTGCAGGCGGCGGGCGTGCACGCGATCGCGCTGCATCCGCGCACGCGCGCGCAGGGCTACGCCGGCAAGGCGGACTGGTCGCTCATCCGCGACGTGAAGCAGGCGGTCACGATCCCGGTGCTCGGCAACGGCGACGTCTGCTCGGTGCAGGACGCGCACCGCATGCAGCGCGAGACCGGCTGCGACGCGGTGATGATCGGCCGCGGCGCGCTCGGAAACCCGTGGATCTTCCGCGAGCTCTGCGGCGGACCTCCGCCGACGCTCGCCGAGCGCCACGAGATGGTGCTCGAGCACTTCGCCGCCTACCGCGACTTCATCACCGACGAGACGCACTGTGTGCACCAGTTCCGCAAGCACGTCGGCTGGTACGTCAAGGGCCTCACCGGCGCGAGCGCGTTCCGCAAACATGCGCTGCGGATCGAGTCGGCCGAGGCGCTCCGCGGCGAGCTCACGAGCTTCTTTGATCGCGCCGAGCCGGACGCGACGCCGCCGGACGAGCCCGATGACACGGACTACCGCCAGGCGTTCGGCTGAAGACGCGGCCCGAGGCCCCGTCGGCCGGGACCCCACGCAAGCGCTGCGCAGCTTGGCCGACCCGGAACGGCTGTTCTGCCTTCTCGCCGCGCGCGTGTGTGACGATGCGCCGCCAGACGAGGCGCTTTTCCCACGGAGCCAACAGATGCGGAACCTGCTGCGGATCCCCCTGCTCCTCACGACGATCGCGTTGGCGACGCCGGTGGCCGCCGAGAGCGCGGCGCACGCCCCGGTGGCCGCGGCCGACAAGGTCGGCAAGCCGCCGGACGCTGGCGCGCACGCCGCCGCGGCCGCACACCCGGTCGGCGACGCGCGGCCGCCGGCGAAGATCTGGGAGGAGCTCCGCGCCGGCAACGAGCGCTTCCTCAGCGGCCGGCCGGCGACGCGGCGGCTCGTCACGAGGCGCCTCGAGACGGCGAAGGGGCAGGCGCCCGGGGCGATGATCCTCGCGTGCGCCGACAGCCGCGTCTCGCCGGAGCTGCTCTTCGACGCGGACCTCGGCGAGCTCTTCGTCGTGCGCGTCGCGGGCAACATCGCCGACCCGGCGGGCGTCGGATCGCTGGAATATGGCGCCGAGCACCTCGGCAGCAAGGTGCTCGTCGTGCTCGGCCACGAGCGCTGCGGCGCGGTCACGGCGGCGCTCGCCGGCGGCGCGATGCCGACCAAGTCGCTCAAGGCGCTGGTCGCCGAGCTCACCCCGAACCTGCGCGCGGTGCCGGGCAAAGGCGCCGAGCCGGAGCGCGTGGACGCCGGCGTCGAGGCGAACGTGCGCGCGACCGTGGAAGAGCTGCTCGCGACGAGCCCCGTGCTCAAGGAGCGCGTCGCGAAGGGCGAGCTGCTGCTGCTCGGCGCGGTCTACGACCTCGACAGCGGGAAGGTCCGCGTGCTCGAGGCGCCGGGGGCCAGCAGCGCCCCGGAGGCCAAGCCCGCAGGCGCCACCGTCCACTGAGCTCGACCGCAGGCCGCCCTCGCCCCGCCGGGCCGGGACCGGAGTCCGCCCCATGAGCAAGCTCATCACCGGCGTCGCCATCGCGCAGGGCATGATCACCACTGGATTGCTGGGCTGGGTCGCCGCGAGCGGCGCGCTCGGCGGCGCGGCCGGGCCTGCGGCGGGGGCGCACCCGGGCGCGGCGGCGCACGGCGCAGCGGCTGGCGGTCACGGCGCTGTCGATCCGCGGCCCCCGCAGGAGATCTGGACCTCGCTGCTCGAGGGCAACGCGCGCTTCGTCGAGGGGCGCAGCACCGAGCGCCACCCGGTCGAGCGGCGCGCCGCGACGGCGGACGGCCAGCAGCCGCCTGCCATGGTGCTGACCTGCTCCGACAGCCGCCTCGCGCCCGAGCTGCTCTTCGATCGCGACGTCGGCGAGCTCTTCGTGGTGCGCGTCGCCGGCAACGTCGCCGATCCGGTCGGGATCGGCTCGCTCGAGTACGCGGCGGATCACCTCGGGAGCAAGGTGCTCGTCGTGCTCGGCCACGAAAAATGCGGCGCTGTGACGGCCGCGCTCTCCGGCGCGGTGATGCCGACGACCTCCCTGCAGGCGCTCGTGGACGAGCTCGCGCCGGCCCTGCAGGACTTGCCAGGGACGGGGGCAGCGCCCGATCGCGTACACGCCGGCGTCGAGGCGAACGTGCGCGCGACGGCCGCAGAGCTGCTCGCGACGAGCCCGGTGCTCTCGGGGATGTCGACGCAGGGCAAGCTGCTGGTCGTGCCCGCGATCTACGACCTCGCGAGCGGGCAGATCCGCGTGCTCCCGGCCGCGCCCGCCACCGAGGTCGCCGGCGCTGCGCCGGAGGCGGGCCGGCCCTCGGCGCAGTGAAGAGCGGCAGCGGCGTCAGTCAGTTCTGCAGATCCCATCGACCTCGGAACGCGAGGTGCCCTTTGCCGGGCTGCGCGGTGAGGCTCAGCGGGCCGGCCTGCTGCAGGAAGCCCCCGAGCTCGACCTTCAACGCGAACAGGCCGGCCAGCACCCCGCCCCCGAGGGCGTCGCCGAGGTCGAGCGTCTCGAGCGCGCGCGCGAGCGCCGGCGGCGAGACCGTGAGCTCCAGCGGGGCGCCGCTCCGCGCGGGATCGAGCGCCGCCTTCGCGCGCAACGGCAGGACGAGCGCCGCGTCCGTGCCGACCCAGAGCACGCCGTCCGCCGCGCCGAACCGGAGCTCGCGCCGCGCCCAGCCCCCGCCGCCCCGGGTGAAGCCGCCCCGCGCGGCCCGCGGCGCGACCAGCGCAGCGGCCTGGCCGGCGCC
>CAYHCR010000265.1:0-5684 GCA_964354895.1 uncultured Myxococcales bacterium
TTGTCCGGCTCGCCCCAGCACCAGCGCTCGGTGCCCACGATCTCGTGCTCGGAGACGTATTCGACGAAGACGAGCGCCTCGCCCACCGAGAAGGTCTGCGGGGTGCCCCAGCCGCGCCCGCCGCCGCAGTCGAAGCAGTCGCCCTCCCAGCCGCCGTAGTAGTTCGAGCCCGGCAGCGCCGTCGTCACGAGCCGGCCCGCCGCCCAGGGGCGCGTCGGATCGTCCAGATCCAGCGGCAGGATCGTCGTCTCCGTCCGCCACGTCCCGGCGTCATCGAAGCTGCGCTGCGCGAGCGCCGTGAGGCCCGCGTCCGTGCGCACCAGCGTCGCGGAGGGCAGCAATTCCAGCGCGCCCACCGCCATGCCCAGATCCGGATCGACGGCGAGCGGGACCATCTGCAGCGTCGAGGCCGGCGCGTTGGCATTGCTGCCCCACCCGTACCAGTCCAGCGGGCTCGTCAGCCGCGCGCCGTGGTCACCGACCACCCGGAAGTCGACGTAATTGGGCGCCAGATCCACGCGTCCGAGCTCCGTCGGCGCGTCCGGATCCGCCACGTCGTAGCAGGCGAGATCGACGTCCGACAGGCTCGCCGCGACCTCCGGCTCGGAGAGCAACGCGCGGCGCACCGGCGCGAAGTTCGTGAGCTGGCCGCGGCGCGTGAGCGTCGTCGGAGAGAACGTGAACAGCTGCACGCCAGACAGATACGTCGAGTCCGTCTCGCTCCAGCCCTGGAACGGCAGCATCACGAGGCCGGTCTCCGCCTCGCCCGTCGGCGCGAGCACGTTCACGGCGTCGTCGAGCACGGTGAAGGCCCGGTCATCCCACTGCGCCTCGCTCCAGCCCCAGCCTGTGTCGCCGGCCGTCTCGCGGTCGACGAGCGGCGAAGGGTTCGCCAGATCGGTGATGTCGTACAGGGAGACGGCGAGCTGCCAGCCGGCCTGATCATCGACGCCGATGCCGAGCAGGCGCGTGCTGCCGAGCGCCGCCTTGAAGAAGTCATTCCAGCCCGAGACGACGAATTCCGCGTGCGCCTGCGCGTTGCCCGCGCCGTCGATCGCGAAGGCGTGGAACGGATCCACCCGCTGGTAGGTGACGAAGAAGGCGCGATCCTCGAGGAAGATCGTCGCGTAGAGCTGCTCGCCGGCCCCGAAGGTGTCGTGATCGACGGCCGCGGGGTGCGTCGGATCTGCAAGGCTGAACGTCTCGAGGTGGTTTGTATTGGTGTTTCCCCAGCCCGCGCCCGAGACGACGCGCAGGATGCCGCCGCGCAGATCGAGGTTGGTCTTCTTGCTCACCCAGCCCTGCACGCGGACGGGCGCGGTCTCCACGGCGTCGCCGGTGGCCCCGTCGACGAGCAGCACGGAGACGTCCGTGCCGTTGCCGTTCCAGTCATCCTGCCGCGCGACGATGAGGCCCTCGGGCGTGCCCTGCACCGCCGCGATCCAGCCGCCGAGATCCTGCGAGAGGCGCGGCACGAAGCCGCCCGCGTCGTTCACCGCAAAGCTGCGCACGCGGGTCGTCGTCTCGCTGGTGCCGACGCCGTTGTCCTCGGTGTAGGTCCACTCGTTGGAGACGACGAAGAGCGCCGCGTCCGCGCCATTGCGGAAGAGCCGGCTCGTCTGGATCCAGCCGGGGACCTGCTCTTCGGCGACGGGCGTCGGGTGCGTCGGATCGGAGAGATCGAACGAGACGACGAGGCCGCCGGAGTAGGTCTCGGTCGCGATGTCCCCGCGCCCGCCCCAGTAGCCGTACCAGTTGTTGAGCAGCAGGTACGCCGCGTCGCCCACGACGTAGAGCTCCACGGGGCTGCCGCTCATCGCGTGGCGGCCGATCACGACCGGCGCCGCGGGATCCGAGACATCGACGATCATCAGGCCGCGGTAGGGGTTGAAGACGGCGAGGCGCCCGTCCCCGAGCGACCGGTAGATGTCGCCCTCTTCGACCGTGGTCTCGCCACCGCCGCCGGTGCCCGAACCGCCCGAGCCGCCGCCGTCGGCGTCTTCGCCGGGCCCGAAGTTCCGCCCGCCGCCCGTGTCCGCGGAGACGAAGTCGGGGAACTCGGCCTCGCCGCCGCTGCCAGCCTGGCCGACGCCCTGTTCCTCGGGTTTGCCGCCGTCGTCGTCACATGCGGTGAGGAGAAATGCCCCGATCCCTGCGAGAATCGAGGCGACGATCCGAATATGTCGCATGAGAAAGCCCTCCCTCGCGCAACCTGGCGCGGCAAGGGAGGGCTTGAGCATGTGGCGTGCCGAGCCGGGAGCGACGCGCAGAAACTGCGACGCCGCGTCAGGCTCGAACGTAGCGATCCGCCCCAGCCGCCTTCGGGACGCGCGCCGAGGTGATGCGATCGCTCCAGCCGTGCGGGTCGGCGATGCGGCCACGCTGCAGCGCCGAGATCGTCTCCAGCAGCTGCGGCGCGACGGGGTCGTCGGTCGGCACCGCGAACCGCTCGTCGCCGAAGCCGAGCTCCCCCACGGGCGCGATCACCGCCGCCGTGCCGGTGCCGAAGATCGCCCGCAGCGTGCCGGCGCGGGCGGCCGCGAGCACCTCGTCGATCGAGATCGGTCGCTCGGAGACCTTGCCGCCGGCGTCCCGCGTGAGGCGCAGGACGGAGTCGCGCGTGATGCCCGGCAGGATCGTGCCGCCGAGCGGGGGCGTGACGAGCTCGTCGCCGATCTTCACGAAGAGGTTCATCGTGCCGACCTCCTCGAGCCACTTGCGCTCGACGCCGTCGAGCCAGAGCACCTGGTCGAAGCCGCGCGTCTTGGCGAGCGCTGCGGCCGAGAGGCTCGCCGCGTAGTTGCCGCCGGTCTTGATCGCGCCGATGCCGCCGGGCGCGGCGCGCACCTGATCGCGCTCGACCCACAACGAGAGCGGCTTGGCGCCCTTGTCGTAGTAGTTGCCGACGGGCGAGAGCAGCACGACGAGCGCGCAGCGCTGCGCGGGTCGCACGCCGAGGAAGGCCTCCGTCGCGACGAGCAGCGGGCGGATGTAGATCGACTCGCCGGGCCCCTCGGGCAGCCAGCTCTCGTCGGTGCGCAGCAGCTCGAGGATCGCCGCGCGCGTCGCCGGCACGTCGATCTCGGGCAGGCAGATGCGGCTGGCGCCCCGCTGCATCCGGCGCAGGTGATCGTCCAGCCGGAAGACGCGCATGCCGCCGTCCGCGCCGCGGTAGGCCTTGCAGCCCTCGAACATCGCCTGGCCGTAGTGCAGCACTGCGGCGGCGGCGTCGAGCGCGAGCTCCGTGCGGGCGCCGACGCGCAGCGGGCCCCAGCCGGCCTCCTGGCTCCACTCGCCGTAGGCCATGTGCTCGGTGAAGACGCGGCCAAAAGGCGGTGCGGGGATCCGGGTCGGGCTCATGGCGATCTCCTCAGCGACGGACGAAAACGGGCGCGGGCGATGGGGCAACCTCCTTGACCAATCCCACGAGGCCGCTTGATCGGTCAAGAGGGTTGCCCGAGTCTTCCGGGGCATGGTCAAGGTGCCCCCGGTCCCCCCCCCGCTCGCAGACCTCGACGACGCGATGGAGCTCATCCATTTTGCGTTCCGCGAGGTCCTGCGCGAGTCCGATCGCCTCCTGACGCAGCGCGGCTTCGGCCGGCTCCACCACCGCATCCTCTTCTTCGCGCGGCGCAACGACGGCATCACGGTGAGCGAGCTGGTCTTCGTGCTCGACGTGACGAAGCAGGCCCTCCACGGCCCGCTGCTCCAGCTCCAGAAGAGCCGGCTCGTGCGGCTCGCGCGCGATCCGGCCGACGGCCGCGTGCGCCGGCTCGTCCTGACGCCCGAGGGGATCCTGTTCGAGCGGAAGATCTCGGCGGCGTCGCGCAAGCGCTACCGCGCGGCGTTCGAGGGCTGCGGGCGCGTCGCCGCGCACGGCTGGGTCGAGGTCATGCGGGTGCTCGGGCGCGGGCAGAGCTCGGCCGCGCGCGTCGCGGCGCTGCGCGGGCGCGGGCGGCGGGCGTAGAGGCCCCGCGGACCACGCCTCACCCGACCACCGCGCGCCAGAGCATCCAACCGGCCACCGTGAGCGAGAGCGCCGCGAAGCCCACGCGCAGCCCGCGCTCCGGGAGCCGTCCGACGAGCGGGACCCCCGCGATCGCGCCGAGCACCGCGCCCGCCGCCAGCGGACCGACGATCGGCACCAGCGACGGCGTCCCGATCATCGCCGCCGCGCCGCCGGCAAAGCTGCTCAGCGCGATCAACGCGGCCGAGGTGCCGACCGCCCGCTGCAGCGGGAGCTGCGCGAGGCCGACGAGCACCGGCACGAGCAGGAAGCCGCCGCCGACGCCGAGGAAGCCCGTCAGCACGCCGAGCGCGAGCCCGGTCGCGAGCAGCAGCACGAGCGGCGCGCGGCCGGTCGTCGCCCGTCGGGGCAGGAAGAGCGAGCCGGTCGCGACGAGCAGCACGAGCGCGAAGATCGCCGCGGTCGCCCGCTCCGAGACAAAGGTATGCAGCTGTGCGCCGCCGACCGCGCCGAGCATCATCGCAGGTCCGAGCAGCAGCGCGGTGCGGTAGTCGACCCGGCCGTGCCGGGCGTGCCCGATCGCCGAGGTGATCGCCGCCGCGAAGACGATCGCGAGCCCTGCGCCCGTCGCCTGCGAAAGCGGCAGCTCGAAGAGCACCAGCAGGATCGGGACCGCGAGCAGTCCTCCGCCCGCGCCGAGCACGGCGAAGAGCCCTCCGAGCGCGAAGCCGAGTCCGAAGCCGATCATGCCGGTTGGGAGTCTGCCAGAGCGCGCCTGGATTCCCTGCGAATCCCGCCCCGGGGGCGAAGGCTCTCTCCGACACGAGCGCACGGCGGCCCGCACGGCCGGCAAACCCTCGAGTTCGACCGCTCGCTCCCACCCGACGACGACGCAGAGAGGAACGCCCCGATGACCCCGAACGAGCCCCACCACCGCGCCCTCGTCGAGCAGGGCGCCCTCCTGCTCGACGTCCGCACCCCCTCGGAATTCCAGGAGGGCCACGTCCCCCGCGCGATGAACATCCCCGTGCAGGAGCTCGCCGCACGACTGCACGAGGTCGGCCCGACCCGCCGCCCCGTCGTCGTCTACTGCCGCAGCGGTGGCCGCAGCGCCGTCGCCACCGACCTGCTCACGAAGGCCGGCTATCAGGTCCGCGACATCGGCCCGATGACGGCCTGGTGAAGGAGCACGCCATGAAGATCGAGAGCCTGTTCGACGACCGCACCTCCACGCTCACGCACCTCGTCTGGGACGAGGCCACCCTCGACGCCGTCGTCATCGACCCGGTGCTCGACTACGACCCGGCCGGCGGCCGGATCTGGACCGAGTCCGTGGAGCGCGTCGGGCGCCTGATTCAGGAGCGCGGGCTCCACCTGCACTACGTCCTCGAGACGCACGCCCACGCCGATCACCTCTCCGGCAGCCAGTGGCTCAAGCAGCGGTTCGGCGCGAAGATCGCCGTCAGCCGACGCATCACCGAGGTCCAGCAGACCTTCCAGGAGGTCTTCGACTGGCCGCAGTTCCCGACCGACGGCCGCCACTTCGACCGGCTGCTCGATCCCGACGAGCTCCTCGAGGCGGGCACGCTCCGGCTGCGCGCGCTCCCGACGCCGGGCCACACGCCCGCCTGCATGAGCTTCCACGTCGGCGACGCTGTCTTCACCGGAGACGCGCTCTTCCTCGACGACGTCGGGGTCGGCCGCTGCGACTTCCCGC
>CAYHCR010000266.1:0-5679 GCA_964354895.1 uncultured Myxococcales bacterium
GCTCGGGCTCGCGGTCGGGCTCGGCGTCGCGTTCGTCCTGCGCCGCACCCGCGATCCGCTCGCGGAGATCATGGCCACGGCCGCGGTCGCCTTCGGCGCGTACGCCGGCGCAGAGGCGGTGCACGTCTCTGGCGTCATCGCCTGCGTGTCCGCCGCGCTCGCGGTCGGCGCGACGGTGCGCCGCGAGCTCGCGCCCGAGAGCCGCATCGCGCTCGAGTCGTTCTGGCAGTACGCGGCCTTCGGCGTGAACACCTTCCTCTTCCTCGGCATCGGGCTCTCGGCGTCGCCCGCGAGCATGCTGGCCGAGGCGCCGTCGATCGGGCTCGCGCTCGTCTGCGTCTTCCTCGGGCGCGCCGCCGCGATCTACGTGCCGTTCGCGCTGCTTCGGCTCCTCCGCCCGGCCGACGCGGTGCCGCCCCGGTGGCAGCACGTCTTCGTGATCGGGAACATCAAGGGCGCGCTCTCGATCGCGCTCGCGCTCGGACTCCCGGCCTCGATCGCCGGGCGGGAGCGGCTCGTCGACATCGCCTTCGGCGTCACGTTCGTCTCGCTCTGCGTGCAGGGCCTCGTGCTCGGGCCGGCGCTGCGCTGGCTGGGGCTCGTCGACGTCGATCCCGCGAGCGAGCGCCTCGCCGAGGAGCAGGGGCGCCTCATCGCGGCGCGGGCGGCGGCGCGCGAGCTCGAGTCGCTCTCGGCGCAGGGGCTCGTGCCGCGCGCGGCCTACGACCTGCTGCGCGGCGGCTACCAGGTCCGCGCGGCGACCGCCGAGAGGGAGCTGCGGCGGCTGCGCGAGCAGCACCTCACGGCGGCCTCGCGCTCGCTCCTCTCGGCGCAGCGGCGGCTCGTCGACGCCGAACGGCTCGCGATCGCTGACGCGCAGCGCGGCGGGCTCCTGCCCGAGGCGACCGCGCGACGGCTCCTGCAGGACGCCGAGCAGCGGCTGCTGCAGCTCGAGCGGCTCATCGAAGAGAAGCCGGACGCCGGTCCGCGACGGGAGGGCGCCACGTGAGGGTCATCATCGCAGGGGGAGGGCGCGTCGGCGGGGCGCTCGCCGCTCGGCTCGTCGCGGATCGACACGCCGTCACCGTCATCGATCGGGACGCGGCCGTGCTCGCGCGCCTCGCCGAGGAGTTCGGCGTCGTCACGATCGTGGGCGACGCGTCCGACGCGCGGGTGCTCGAATCGGCCGGGATCGCCGGCGCGCAGATCGCCGCGGGCGTGCTCGCCCGGGACGCCGACAACCTCGCCTTCGCCGCGCTCTCCCGCGTCCACTCCAGCGCGCGCGTGATGGTGCGCATGCTCGACGCGCGCTACCGGGAGGCCTACCGGCTCGCCGGCGTGCGCGACGTGATCGAGGAGGCCGATCTCGTGGTCGGCAAGCTCGCGACCGCGATCGAGTTCCCCGAGGTGACCGGCTCGTTGCCGCTCGCGAGCGGCGACGCGCTCCTCTTCGAGCTCGTGCTCAAGCCGCGCGCCGCCGTCGCGGGCCTCACCGTCGCGCAGGTCCGCCAGCGGGAGGGCTTCCCGCGAGACTGCCTCTTCATCGGGCTCGTGGCGCCCGACGGCTCGATCGAGCTGCCGACGGGCCAGTCGCAGCTGCGCGGCGGCCACACGGCCATCCTCGTCACGAGGCGCAGCGAGCTCGCGCACGCGATCGCCTGCCTCACGCAGGAGGCGGCGGGCGCCCCCGACGCGCTCTCCGGGCTCGTCGCGACGCTGCGCCGCGTCGACTTCCTCGCGCCCCTCTCGGACGACGAGCTCGGAGACATCGCACGTGGCCTCGAGCTGCAGCGCTTCACGCACGGCCAGCCGATCTTCGCGAAGGGCGCGCCGGGCGATCGCTTCTTCCTCGTGCTGGCCGGCCGCGTCGCGATCGGCGACGACCCGGTCCGACCGACGGAGCTCGTCGAGCGGGGCGGCTTCTTCGGCGAGGTCTCGCTGCTGACGGGCGAGCCGCGCTGGTCGGCCGCGTGGGCGGCGACCGACGTCGAGCTCGCCGCGATCGGTCGCGACGACTTCCAGCACGTGCTCCTCGCGAACCCGGTGCTCGGCCTCGAGATGAGCCGGTTGCTCGGCCGCCGGCTCGCCGCGGCGGCGCGGAGCGCGACGGCCAAGAAGGGGCTCTTCTCCCGCTGATCAGCGCCGGATCGCGCCGTGGGGTTTTCCCTCGGAGAAGCCGCCGGGCGTCTGCACGCCGATCACGGCGCGCTCGTGGTATTCGGCCACCGTGCGCGCGCCTGCATACGTGAACGACGAGAGCACGCCCGTGAGGATCTCGGTCAGCAGCGCGCCGACGCTGTCGCGACCCTCCTCCAGGTAGATCCGCGACGTCGAGATCCCCTCGCGGAAGAAGGCCTTCTTCGCCCGCTCGAAGGGATCGACCTTCTCGTTGCGATCGTGGACGGCGCGGGCCGACGCCATGCCCCAGTTCTCCTTGTACGGCAGGCCGTCGGCGTCGAACTGGATGTCGCCCGGGCTCTCGTAGGTCCCCGCGAGCCAGGTCCCGATCATCACGCGTGCAGCGCCGGCGGCCAGGTAGAGCGCCACGTCGCGCGGCCAGCGCACGCCGCCGTCGGCCCAGACGTGCCGGCCGCGCGCGCGGGCGATCGCGGCGCAGACCTGCACGGAGCTGAACGTCGGTCGACCCGCGCCGGTCTGCATGCGCGTCGTGCACATCGCGCCGGGGCCGACGTTCACCTTCACGACGTCTGCGCCCGCGTCGAGCAGCGCGGTCGTCCCCTCGGCGGTGCAGACGTTGCCCGCGACGAGCGGCACGCGATCGCCGAGCTCCTCCCGGACCGCGCGCAGCGTCTCGAGCATCCGGCGCTGGTGCGCGTGGGCGGTGTCGAGCACGAGGAAAGACGCGCCGGCCTCGACGTAGCGACGGGCGAGCCTCGGCGCCTCCGCGCTGATCCCGAGCGCGACGCCGACCATCAGCCGCCCGTCCCGATCGAGCGCCGGGCGGGTCGTGTCGAGGCGCAGCGTGTCGTCGCGCGTCAGCACGCCGCCCAGTCGCCCGCCGTCGTCGACGATCGGCACCGCCTTCACGCGCGCCGCCTCCATCGCCGCGAACGCCTCGCGGTTCGAGGTCCCCGCGCGCAGCGTCACCGGCGCACGCGTCATCACCTCGCCGACAGCCGTGTACTGGTCGCGGCCGCGGAGCTGTCCGTCGGTCACGACGCCGATGGGCCGCCGCTCGTCGTCGAGCACGACGACGAGATCGTGCGCCCGCTTGCGGAGGATGCCTGCGACGTCCCGCAGCGTGGTGCGCGGCGTGACGGAGAGCGCCGTGTCGAAGCGCGGATCCGCCGCGCGCACGTGGGCGACGATGCGCTCCACGGTCTCTGGCGCCATGTCCTGGGGCAGCACGCCCAAGCCCCCGAAGCGCGCGATCGTCTCGGCCATGCGCTTTCCGGTGACGGCGTTCATGTTCGCCGAGACGACCGGGTGCGAGCCGCCCGGAAAGTCCTGCGGGGTGAGGTCGACCTCGAGGCGCGAGCCGCCGTCGTAGAAGCCGGGGACGAGGAAGACGTCCTCGAGCGCGAGCTCGAGCTGCTCGTCGCGGGACGGGTGCAGAAAACGCATGGAGCCTCCGAGGTGTTCGCGCAGGGTACACGGCGTGGCTTCGGCCCTTGACGGTCCCGGCTCTCCGACGTATTGGTTCAACCAAATGGTTGAACCACTAGAAACAGCCAGCCCGGTTCGCAGCGTCGATCGCGTCGCGGACCACCTGCGCGAGGGGCTCCTCTCCGGACGCTTCCCGAGCGGAGGCTACCTGCCACCCGAGCGGGAGCTCGCCGCCACGCTCGGCGTGAACCGGCTCACGCTGCGCGCGGCGCTCGCGCGGCTGCAGTCCGAGGGCCTCGTGCAGCCGCTCCACGGCGCGGGCGTGCGCGTCGTGCCGCTGCGCGAGGGAGCGACGCTCGAAGTCCTGCCGCACCTCGTCGCCACGCGGGACCGCGCGCTGGTCGCGAGCTTCCTCGAGCTGCGCCGGGCGCTCGCCACCGAGGCGGTCGCGCTCGCGTGTGTGCGCACGACCGATGCGCAGCTCGACGCCCTCGAGGCGCTCGCCCGCGCGCAGCGCGCCGAGCCTGATCCGCAGCGCTTTGCGGCGGGTGACCTCGCCTTCGGTCGCGCGGTCCTCTTTGCGGCGGGCAGCGTCGCCTTCGAGCTGCTGCTCCACTCGGTCGAGAAGGCGTGGCACGCGGCGCCGTGGCTGCACGCAGCGCTGCACGCCGATCGCGCCGCCGTCCTCGGGAGCTACGACGCCGTCCTCGCGCTGATGCGCGCCCGCGATCCCGACGCGGCGCGCGCGCTCGTCCGCCCCGCGCTCGAGGCGATCGACGCCGCGGCGCTCAGCCGCCTCGACGCCGAGAGGAGCCCGCCGTGAACGTGCTCCGCCGCTTCCTGACGCAGCCGGCGCGCCGCTACCGCGACCACCAGCTCGTCTTCGCGCTGCTCGCGCTGAATTTCCTGCTCCCCGCCTTCAGCTACTCGTTCTTCCCCGACCGCGCGGTCGACTCGTTCCTGCAGATCAACGCGCTGCTCGGCGGCGATCCGTACTCGTTCCCCGAGGCGCAGAGCCGGGTCTGGCGCTACCTCGGGGCGGCGAACGTGATGACGCTCGGCGTGATGTGCGCCCTGCTCGCGCTCGATCTGCGGCGCTTTTACGCGGTGCTCTGGCCGCTCGCCTTCATGAAGGCCTACGCGGCGACGAGCTGGCTGGTCGGCTGGCTCCACGACCCGGGCGCGCGGTTCTTCCTCGCCGCGGCGATCCTCGACTACGCCACGACCGCCGCCTTCCTCTTCTTCGCGCCCCGCGCACGCCGTGAGATCGCGGGGCTCCCCGACGAGGCGCTCGTGCCGCGCCCCTTCTTCTCGCGGCTCGGGTCGTGAGCGGGTGGGGCGTCGAGCGACGCTGGCGCGACGCGAGGTTCCCGGCGCTCGACCCGCCGCTCGTGCTGGGGAGGCTGCGAAGCGTTGCGGGGCTCGACGCCGATGCCAGCGAGGCGCTGCTCGTGCGGGCCGGCGCCTCGAGGGCGCACCTGCTCCGGCCGATCCGGACGACGCTCCATCTCCTCGGCGTCGCGCTGCGCGCCGAGGCCCGTGGTCGCGTCTCCGAGGGCGGCGGCCCGCGCGTGCGGCTCGACCTGACGGGCCGCGAGGTCGAGCAGCTTCGCAGGTGGAGCTCGGTCCTCTGCGAACGGCTCCTCGCGGCCGACGCGGAGGCCGCCTTTCCGGGCCTCGAGGGCGCGCCAGCAGAGCTGACCACTCGCAGCGCCACACGCCGACTCGCGCACGACGATCCTGCCGATGCACGCGCCTCCTCGATCGCGGCGACGCACCTCTGCGGGACGTGCCGGAGGGCCTCGTCGCCCGAGCGGGGGGTGGTCCGGCCCGACCTGCGCCACCACGCGAGCGATCGCCTCCGGGTCGTCGATTCCGGCGTCTTTCCCGGCAACAGCGGCGCGAATCCGAAGACCAGCCCGCTCGCGATCGCCACCCTCGGGGCGCGCGGCATCGTGCGTGCGTGAGGCCGCTCCGACGGCTAACCTTGCGGCATGACGCTCGCTTCGACCCGCTGGGCCAAGTCGGCGCTCGAGCTCGTCGCCGATCCCGTGGTCGTCACCGATCAGGACGGCGCGATCGAGTGGGTCAACGAGGCGTTCACGCGGCAGA
>CAYHCR010000267.1:0-5671 GCA_964354895.1 uncultured Myxococcales bacterium
GATCGCCGTCGAGCACCAGCGCGAAGACGAGCGTCTTCGCGAGCATCTGCATGTTGTCGAGGTACTTGCCCTGCACGCGCGCGGTGACGTCGCCCGAGTTGAAGCGCACGCGCTCGTGCCGGAACGAGTCGATGACGTACTTGCTCTCGTAGCCGTCCTCGAGGAAGCGGATCTGCTCGTAGGGATCGGCGCCCGCGTCGTCCGTGAAGGAGGGCACGTTGCCGGTGTCCGCGTACTCGTCGGACGAGAAGAGATATCCGCGGCGCGGGCGCCCCTGGGCGTCCACGGCGGTGGGCACCACGGCCCAGTCGAACGCCGCGAAGCTCGGGTCGCTCGCGAAGGGCTGCAGGTCGTCGACGTGGACGACGTCCATCGCCGGTCCCTTGCACACCTGCCCGCCGGGCCCCTCACCCGCGACGCAGTCGCGCACCATGCCGAAGCGCTCGTGGTAGCGGCTGTAGTGCAGGAACGTGTAGTCGCCGTTCACGGCGTCGACGGGCGGGAACCAGTAGGTGCCGAAGAGGCCCGGGCTCTCCGCGAGGCCGGTCAGGTGGTACGCCTTCTCCTGGCCCTCGCCCGTGCCCGTCACGCTCACGCCCGGCTCGGCCCAGACGTCGAGCGTGCGGCCGTAGACGAAGCGCAGCGCCGCGCGGTCGTAGGAGCCCGCGAGGTTCATGTCTCCGTTCTCGTCGCCGGGGTAGTCCATGACCGAGGTGAAGGCGTAGCGGCCGAGGTTGCCGTCGATCTCCGCTTCGGTGAGCGGATCGCGCCAGCGCGGCCCGACGCACGAGGCGCCGTCGGTGTTGCCCTCCGGACAGTCCTGCGTCACGGCGCCGTTGGCCGTGCGCAGCTGCCAGTAGCGGGGGTCGTAGTTGAAGGAGTCGAACGAGGCCGCGAAGTTATGCCGGAGCCCCATCGCGTGACCGAGCTCGTGCGCGTAGACGCCCTGCGAGAGCCGCTTGCGCGCCTCCTGCCAGAGCTCGTTCCGGTGCGCGAGCACGGCGGCCAGGTCCGACGGATCCGGCGCCGGGAACTTCGCGGCGAGCTCCCGCGCGAGCCCGGTCAGGTGTGCGGGCCCCGGCCCCTCCCGGCGGCAGGAGTGGCGCTTCACGTCCGCGCGCCGCCGCGCCTGCTCCATCGACCGCCGGAAGAGCGGGCTGCGCAGGCCGAACGGCGAGACCCGATCCAGCTGCGCCCGGGAGAGCGGCGCGTCCGGCGGCAGACCGAGCAGCTCCGCCGCTTCGCTGCCGGCGAGCTGCGCCTCCAGCTCCGTACCGCGCAGCGCGGAGAGCCGGGCCGCGAGCGCCGCGTTGCCCGGCCCCAGCGCGCCCGCGTCCACGAGCGCCTGCGCCCGACGGCCGCGCTCCGCCTTCGCCGGGAGCCGCCGCTCGCGCGGGGACGCCCCGTGGAATTTCTCCTCCAGCGTCGGATCGATCGCCGCCTTGCGCTTGCGGCTCTCCTCCGCCGAGAGCGCCAGCCGCTCCCGCCCCGAGCCGCCGCGGCGCTGCTCGGCGACCCACGCCTCGATGTTCTCGCCGGCGAGGTACTCCTCCTGCGGCAAGGTCCCGTTCATCAGCCCGACGAGGTCCGCGACGTTGGAGGCGGCGCGATCGAGCACCCCGCCCCACTGCGTCACCGAGCCCGCGATCTTCTCGCCGGTGAGCGGGTCCTCGGCGTCCATCATGATGCCCCACGGAGACATCTCCTGCGGCTCGTTGACGTACGTGACCATGTGCGTGCGGAGATCCCCCGGCCGCGCCGCGAAGCCGACCCCACCGCACGACGCATCATCCGCCGCCGTCACGGGGTTGTGGCAGAGCACGAAGATCTGCGGCACCTGCGCCGGCCCGTCGCCGAGCGGCGGGATGTATTCGCCCGTGAAGTCGGCCGGCCAGCCGTGCGTCGCCTCACACGCCGCGCCGTTCGTCCGCCGGCACTCCGACACGCGCCCCGAGAGCACCGCGAGCCGCATCGCGTCCGACCAGGTCTGCAGCGCCTCGGCCGTGCCCGGGAAGAGCTCCTCGGGGAAGGCGGGGCTGACGTGCCAGGGGATCATGCGCGTGGTGCGCTCGCGCAGCGGCAGGGCGCACTGCTGCCGGAAGGTGTCGCAGCGGGCGCCGGGGCCGACGGCGTCGCACTCGTCATGCGTGCCGTCCCCGTCCTCGTCGCGCTCGGCGGAGGCGCCCGCGGGCGTCGTCTCGTCGGTCGCGCACGCCACGTCGGCGTGGCTGCGCTCATACAGGTTCCAGCGCGCCGCGAAGCGGACCCAGCGGTCGTCGGTGACGCCGTAGCGCCGGTCGTAGCCGAACCGATCGGCGGTGAAGACGCCGAAGAGATCCATCTCGTCGCCGTCGTACGGCAGCGGCTCGTAGTCGGAGTCAGCCACGCGCAAAAACGCCATGCGCAGCGTCACCTCCGAGGGGTTGCAGTTCACGGCCGGCCACGCGCCGGTCAGCCAGCAGGCCGGAAAATCGCCCCAGTACTCGTCGTGGATGACCTGCGGCTTCGCGAGCGCCTTCTGCGTGACGTCGAAGTATCCGCGGGCGTCGTCGAAGTGCGGCGCGTCCGGGTGGCCGGGCTCGGACGCATACCAGGCGACCGGCTCCCACTCGATGCCATAATAGATCCCCAGCTGCGAGAGCGTGTCCAGGTCGTAGGCGGTCGTGATCTGGTTCTGCGACCAGTCGACGCGGAGCCATTCGCGCTCGTTCCACGGCCGGTCGACGTCATTCTCCACGAGCACGTTGGTCTGCTCGCCGGTCGCCGGGTTGTAGTCCCGCTGCACGTCGAAGTGGCTCTCGATCGGGAAGGCCGCGACGACCTGCCCCTCGTCGATCGGCCGCCAGCCCTGGAAGTCCGTGCCGTCGATGCGCTCGTAGGTCAGGCGCGCGATCAGCAGCTTCTCCGTCAGCTCGAAGCGCACCCGCGTCACCGGCTGGGCGTCGGAGTTCGTGAAGAGGCCGTCGCTCGACGCGCCGCTGTCCGCCGCGATCACCGTCGTGCGCAGGAAGAACTCGGGGTCGTCCGTCGGATCGGCCGGGTCGCCCACGAAGAAGCGCTTCTGCAGCGCGTTGGGCTGGGTGCGATCGACCGGCGGGCGCTCCTCGGCGCAGGCGGCGAGCAGCACGATCGACAAGAGCGGCAGAGCGGCGCTTCTTCTCATCGGGATCCCTCGTTGGAGCGGCGCGGCAGGCTACACCGCCCGTTCGAGGCGTCGGCACCTTCGATCACGCCGCCGAGCGCGCAACGGATGCGCGAGGCACCTGCAAGTGACCGTCCCCGGGTGACGGCCCGCGCGCGCTTTGCGCACCGCGCCATCGACCCAACCCGCTGAAATCCCGCTGGAATCCTCTGTGACGTTCGCTGCCTCTCAGCCAGCGAAGGCCAGCACGACGGCCCCGAGGATCGTCCATGTCTCCCTCGTTCACCCGCAGAGATTTCCTCCGGATCGGCGGCGCCGCGGCCTCGGGCGCAGCGGCGGCGGGCCTCGTCCCCACCCTGGTGCCCGAGAGCCACGCGGCGGTGCAGGCGCCGGTCGGCTCCACCGAAGCCCCGACGCCCACGTACTGCGAGATCTGCTTCTGGAAGTGCGCCGGCTTCGTCCACAAGACGGCCGACGGGCAGCCCTGGAAGATCATCGGCAACCCCGAGGACCAGCACTCCTACGGCCGGATGTGTACGCGCGGCACGGGGGGACTCGGCGCATACATGGACTCCGATCGCCTCCAGACCCCGCTGATCCGGGTCGGCGAGCGCGGGGCGCAGAGCTTCCGCAAGGCGACGTGGGACGAGGCGCTCGATTACGTCTCCAACAAGATGAAGGAGATCGCCGCGAAGCACGGCCCCGACCGCGTCGCGCTCTTCTCGCACGGCACCGGCGGCGATCTGATGAAGACGATGCTGAAGGCCTACGGGAGCGCGAACATCACCGCGCCCTCCTACGCGCAGTGTCGCGGCCCCGTCGTCGAGGCGTTCAAGCTCACCTTCGGCGAAGAGCTCGGAAATCCCGAGCGCGTCGACATCGGCCGCACCCGCTGCCTCGTGCTGATCGGCTCGCACCTCGGCGAGAACCTGCACAACTCGCAGGTCCAGGAGTTCGGCGAGGTCATCGGCCGCGGAGACACGATCATCACCGTCGACCCGCGCTTTTCGGTGGCAGCCAGCAAGTCAAAATACTGGCTCCCCATCCGCCCCGGCACGGATCTCGCGCTCCTGCTCGCGTGGATCCACGTGATCCTCAAGGAGGGCTGGTACGACCGTGCGTGGCTCGAGGCGCACTCGGTCGGCCTCGCGGAGCTCGAGAAGCACGTCGAGGCCTTCACGCCGGAGTGGGCCTACCCGATCACGAGCCTGCAGCCGCAGCTCATCCGGGACACCGCGCGCGCCATGGCGAAGGCCGCCCCCGCCGCCCTCGTCCACCCCTCCCGCCACGTCGTCTGGTACGGCGACGACACGCAGCGCATCCGCGCCGTCGCGATCCTGAACGCCTTGCTCGGCAACTGGGGGCGCGAGGGCGGGATGTATCTGCCCAACAAGCCCAAGGTCCCCGCCTACCCGATCCCCGAGGTGCACGCCAAGGAGAGCTGGAAGGAGCTCATCGGGAGCAAGTTCCCCTTCGCCTCCAGCCTGCCCGCGAACGTCGTGCGGGACCTGACGATCGAGCACGACGGCGGCCCCGGCTACTTCAAGGGCTGGCTCGTCTACGGCTCGAACCTCAACCAGTGTCTCCCGCAGCCGGCGCGCACCATCGAGGCGATCCAGAAGCTCGATCTCCTCGTCGCCGTGGACACCATGCCCGCGGAGATCTGCGGCTGGGCCGACGTCGTGCTCCCGGAGTGTACCTACGTCGAGCGCTACGACGATCTGCGGCTCTCGGAGGGAAGGCAGGCGCAGATCGCGCTCCGGGCGCCGGCGTTCGAGCCCAAGCACGACACGAAGCCCGGCTGGTGGATCGTCCGCGAGCTCGCCCACAAGCTCGGTCTGGGCGCGTACTTCCCGTGGAAAGACATGGAGGAGTACCTCGACGTCCGGCTCAAGGGGATCGGCTCGTCGCTCGACGAGATGAAGCGGCTCGGCGTCAAGCAGCTGCCCTCGCAGCCCATCTACTACCAGCCCGGCGAGGAGCCGGTCTTCCAGACGCCGAGCGGGAAGATCGAGCTCTGGAGCCAGGCCCTCGCCGACGCCGGCTTCGATGGCTTCCCGAAATACACCGCGCACCCCGAGCCGCCCGAGGGCTTCTTCCGGCTCGTGTATGGACGCACGCCGTCGCACACTTTCACGCGCACGACCAACAACCCGCTGCTCACGCAGCTCAAGAGCGAGAACGAGCTCTGGGTCCACCCGGACATCGCGCGGGTCTGGCGCCTCACGACCGGCACGCCCGTCACGCTCAAGAACCAGGACGGCGTCGTCAGCCTGCCGATCAAGGTCAAGGTCACCGAGCGCATCCGGAGCGACTGCGTCTACATGCCGCACGGCTTCGGCAACACGCAGAAGGCGCTCACCCGCTCGTACCTCAAGGGCGCGAGCGACACGGGGCTCACGAGCCGCTGCGCGATCGACCCGATCATGGGCGGCACCGGCTTCCGCGTGAACTTCGTGACCTTCGACACGGTGGGCAAGGGGGTGGGCGTATGAACCCCGGCGGGCGTAGGAAGCACTACGTCATGGT
>CAYHCR010000268.1:0-5665 GCA_964354895.1 uncultured Myxococcales bacterium
CCAGCTGCTCGACGAAGATCCCTCGCTGGCGCTCGACGACACGGTCTTTCCGCCCGGCCTGCTGCAGCTGCTCGACGAGGTCCGCCGCGAGCGCGCGCCGGCGAAGCCGCCGACGCCGACGCCCGTCCCGATCCTCGTGGCGCCGGCGCCCCCGCCCGCCCCGCCCGCGGCGATCGGCTTCGCCCTGGTCCCGCTCGGGGTCGGCCAGTTCGCCAACGAAGAGCCGGCGAAGGGCGCGCTCTTCCTCGTGCTCGAGGCGGCCGCGTTCGGCACCGCCGGCGTCTCGCTCGGGCTCTTCGAGGCAGCCAAGGCGCCGGACTCGGGCGGGCTGCTCTCCGGCGGGCGCTTCGCAGATCCCGCGCGCGCGAACCGGCTGGAGAACACCTACCTCGTCTCGTTCTGGTCGGGCGTCGCGATCGCGGCGTTCGGCGTCGGCGACGCGCTGCTGTCGCGTCCGGAGGCGCCGTGACGCGCGCGGGGCTGCCTTTGGCTGCACTGCTGCTCCTTGCGCTGCTGTCCGGCTGCCCGCAGGCGATCGAGCGCGCCTGCGGCCTCGCGGGCGAGGCGTGCTGCGACGGGGCCTGCGGCGACGGGCTCGGCTGCGTGGAGGGCGCCTGCGAGCCGTGCCCGACGGGCGGCTGCGGCGGCTGCGGCGTGGAGGGCGCGGCGTGCTGTCCGGTGGCGCCGGCGTGCGGCGAGGCGCTGCGGTGCGGCGGCGGGACGTGCGTGCCGAGCTGCGGGGACGGCTGCGAGCCGGGCGTCGAGCGCTGCGGCGGCGAAGGACAGCCGCAGCTCTGCATCCTCGATCCCGACGCGCCGCGCTGCACGATCTGGCGCACGCTCTCCGCGTGCGAGGCAGGGAAGGTATGCCGGGACGGCGCCTGCACGGACGCCTGCGAGACCGACTGCCGGCCGGACGAGGCGATCTGCGGCCCGTCGGGCCCGCTGACGTGCCGGATCGACCCGGTGAGCCTCTGCCCGGACTGGACGCCGCTGGAGCTGCCACCCGACGACAACGCCTGCGTGGGCGGCGCGTGCGTCGATCTGTTCTGCTGGGAGAACCCGCTCCCGGCGGGCGGCTTGATCCGGCAGTTCGCGGCCGATCCGAGCGACTCGCAGCTGGTGGTCGACCTCCACGGGAACACGCTGCTGCTCGCGGCCGGGACCTGGAGCTACGACTACCGGACGCGCGACCAGCAGTCGCCGCCGATGCTCCACATCGCGACCTGCCCGTACGTCACGGTCGCCTACGGGATCTCGGACCGGGACCTCTATCGCCGTACGCAGGGCGGCTGGGTCCTCGAGCCGCGCCCGGAGCTCGTCGGCGCGCTCCGCGGCGTGAGCTGCTCGGACTTCGGTCGCTACATCCTGTCGAGCGACGCCGGCGAGCTGCTCTTCGTCGACGGCGAGGACCGGCTCGTGATCGAGGTCCCCGGCGTCGAGGCCCTCGACAGGATCGCGCTCGATCCGGCGGAGGACGCGGTGTACGCGGGCGGGCCCTTCGTCGAGGGCGTCCTGCGGTGTGCGATCCGGCGCGGCCCGCTCGCCGCGAGCTGCCGCCTCGACGTCCCGCCGAGCTTTCCGTTCGGCGGATCGGTCTTCGAGCTGGGCGTCGACTTCGTCGGGACCGTCTTCGCCGCGACCTCCGAGGGCGGTCTCTTCGTGCGCAAAGAGGGCGTCTGGCGCCACGAGCCGACGGCCTTCGGGACCATCACCGCGCTCACCGTGCTGCCGGACCGCAGCGCGTGGCTCGGCACGCTCGACGGCCGCGTCTACATGGCGACGCCCACGACCAGCTGGGAGGTGCTGCCGCAGTTCACGGCCAGCCCGATCATCGGCTTCGGCCGAGGCAGCGAGCGCCTCTTCGTGGCCGACCAGGATTTTCTGATCTTCTCGCTCGATCCGGAGCAGGTGAGGGACGCCGCGCGCCTGACCACGGGCTCCGTGACGCGGGAGGACCTGCTGGCCGTGGCCGGACGCGACGCGCGGGATCTCTACGCGGTGGGCGCGAAGGGCACGATCCTGCACCGACGGGGCGAGATCTGGCGACGCGAGGCAGAGGGCGTGACGAACGTGGATCTCTCCGCGGTGGTGGTGGTCTCGGCGGAGGAGGTCTATGCGTTCGGCGCCGGAGGAACGATCCTCTCGCGACGCAACGGCCTGTGGGCGCGCGAGTCGACCACGCTGACGGCGAATGACCTGCTCACGGCCTACACGGACGGACACACGGTCTATGCCGGCGGCGGCAGCGGCGTGCTGATCGAGCGGCCCGCCGGACCGACGCCGGACGCCTGGGAGATCGTGCGTCCGGCGTCCGAGGAGCGAGCATCGATCACCTCGATCACGGGCCACGCGACCACCGGCGTCGGCGCCGCGGACGAGGTGATCGGCGTGGACGGCACCTGCGAGCTCATCCGCCGCACGCCGCTCGGGGTGCTCGGCGAGACGCTCCCCGATTGCGACGAGGCCCCCCACCTCGCCGCCTTCAACGACCGCGGCGAGCTCTGGCTCGCGGGCGGCTTCTTCCCGACGACGCTCTACCGCCGGACGGCGGACGTCTGGACGCACGAGACCCTCGACACCGAGTACGCCTCCGCGCTCTTCGCGAGCGGCCCCGACCTCTGGATGCTCGGGATGCAGGGCGAGCTCTACGTCCACCAGTCCGAGCAGTGGCGCGAGCAGCTGCCCGGGCTGATCGCGCCCAACGGGGGGGGCGTCGCGACCGACGGCGGAGATCTCTTCCTCGTCGGCGCGCTCGGCGGGATCTGGCACCGCCGCTGAACCGTGGTCCGACGCCCGGGCGCGCCTCGCGCGACGTCAGGGATCGAGCACCTTGCCCGGGTTGAGCAGGTTCGCCGGATCGAGCGCGCGCTTGATGGCGCGCATGACGGCAAGCTCTGCTGGTGACCGCGAGTAGCCGAGGTACGGCTTCTTGAGCAGCCCCACGCCGTGCTCCGCCGAGATGCTGCCGCCGTGCGCGCGCACCAGCTCGAACATCACGCGATCGCTCTCGCTCGCGTGGCGCAGGAACTCGGCCTTCTCCATCGCGTCCGGCTTCATCACGTTGACGTGGAGGTTCCCGTCGCCGATGTGTCCAAACAGGCAGATCTCGAAGCCCGGCCAGCGCTGCGTGAAGACGTCGTCGAGCGCGGCGCAGAAGGCCTCGAGGCCGGCGATCGGCAGCGCGATGTCGTTCTTGTGTGGATGGCCGGTGCCCGAGAGTGACTCGCTGATGCTCTCGCGCAGGCTCCAGAGCTCCTGCGCCTGCTGCGCGTGCGCCGCGAGCACGCCGTCCTGCACGAGCCCCTGCTCGAAGAGCGTCGCGGTGAACGCCTCGAGCGCGTCCCGCTCGCCGCGCTCGACCTCGACCAGCACATAGTGCGTCGAGGGCGCGGCGAAGGGCGCGCGGATCGTGCGGTGCCGCTCGACGCGCGCGAGGCAGCGATCGGTGAAGAACTCGTAGGCCGTCAGCGTGAAGGGCGCCTCGCGCACGGCGCGGAAGAGCGCGAGCACGGCGGCGAGGTCCTGCACGGCGAAGAGCAGGGTCTCGTAGCCGGCCGGCAGCCGGCAGAGCTTGAGCGTCGCCTCGGTGATGATCCCCAGCGTGCCCTCCGAGCCGATGAAGAGCTGCCGCAGATCGACGCCGGTGTTGTTCTTCTCGAGCGCGCCATTGAGCTCGAGCACCTCGCCGCTCGCGAGCACCACCTGCAGGCCGAGCACCCAGTTGCGCGTGAGCCCCCACCGGATCACCTTCACGCCGCCGGCGTTCGTCGCGATGTTCCCCCCGACGTGGCTCGAGCCCTTGCTCGCAAAGTCCACCGGCCACGTCAGCCCGAACGGCCGGACGTGCTCGTGGACCGCGGCGGTGATGGCGCCGGCCTGCACGCGCACGGTCGCGCCCAGCGGATCGACCGGCTCCATGCGACGCATGCGCTCGAGCGACAGCACGAGCTCGCCGTCCCTGGCGACCGCGCCCGCCGCGAGGCCGGTGCGCCCGCCCGACGGCACGATCTTCACGCCGTGCTCTGCGCAGAGCTTCACGATCCGGCGCACCTCGTCGGTCGCGCGCGGGAAGGCGATCGCGCCCGGCGCGGGCTCGTGGACCTTCGTCCAGTCGCGGCCGTAGGTCGCGAGGTCGGCGGGATCGACCGAGAGGAAGTCCTGCGGAAATCCCTGCTGGACGGCGGCGAGGAACGCGGCGGGGAGCGTCGTCATGCGCGCGGAGTAGACCGTCCCGCCGCGGGTGGCAAGGACGGCCGGGGAGGCCGCGAAGACGCGGCCGGTCGCGCCCGGATCACCGCGTGAAGGTGAGCGGGACGTCCCGGGTCACCGACCGCTCGCCGGGCGTGTAGTAGGCCCACAGCGCCCCTCCAGGCGCCGCGACGCGACCTTCGCTCCGGGGCACCACCGCGTAGTCGACCTGCACGCGGCCGCCTTCGGGCACGACGCCCGAGTAGACGACGACGCGCCCCTCGTGCAGCCGCCACGCGGCGATGGCGCCCTCGCGGACCGCGCGCTCGAGCCCCGTCGGATCGAGCTCCGTGCCGGGCGGCACCGGCAGCGTCGCGGTGAGCTGGAACGCGCTCCCGGTCCCCTTCCAGAGCAGCGTCGCGGAGATGGGCAGCTTTGCGCCGACCTTCGCCTGCGTCGTCAGGAACCCGAGCTGCAGCGCGAGCTCCTTCGCCGGCGCCGCGGGCGCCGCGACCTCCACCGGCGACGCCCAGCGCGCGGCGAGCTGGCCGAGCGCGGCAGACGTTCCGATCGTGCGCAGCTCGACGCGGTGAGGTCCCGGCGTCAGCCAGCGGCCGAGCTCGACGCGGCGGACCAGATCCGAGTCCGCCTGCGTGAGCGTGATCGCCTCGCGCAGCGCGCCGTCCACGAGCAGCTCGAGGCGCGCGTCGCCGCCCGCGGGCGCGCCGTCGGCGGCGAGCAGCGCCCGGAGCGCGAGCGCGGTCGCCTGCGTGCTTCCAAACGCACCGACACCGTCGCGGCGCGCGACGAGGTGCGCGAGGAGCTCGCCCGTCAGCGGCGCGCCGGTCTGCGCCGAGACGAGCGCGGAGATGGAGAGCGCGGTCGCCTCGACGCCGACCGCCTCGCCGCCGCTGCCGGTCGCCGAGCGCCCCTCGGAGGGCATCCAGCGCCCGGGCAGTCTTGCGTGCTTCACGACGCGGCGGCCGATCTCCGCGAGCGCGGCGCGTGTCTCCGGCGCCTGCGGCCGGCCGCGGGCGAGCGCGTCGGCGACGAGGCCGAGCGTGTAGGCGTCCTCGCTGGCCTTCGGCAGCGCGCGCACCAGGAAGTCGAGCCCACGCTCGACGACCGGCCCGCTCTCTCCCGCCTCGAGCAGCGACGCGGTGACGAACGCCGTCGAGACCAGCACGTCGCGGCCGAGCGAGGCGTTCCACGAGTGCAGGTGCTGCTCGGCCTGCCAGCTGCCGTCCGCCTGCTGCGCCCGCTGCAGCCGGGCGCGCGCGGCGGCGATCGGCCGCTCGTCGAGCTCGATCACGTGGCGCGCGTGGGCGAGCTGCACGAGGCCGAGCGCGGTCAGGATCGTGTTGGTCGGCGCCTCGTCGCCCCACCAGTTGAAGCCGCCATCGGGGCGCTGGTAGCGCAGGATCCGCTGCGTTCCGTCGAGCACGAGCGCGTCGGCCTTCTTCCGGAGCGCCTC
>CAYHCR010000269.1:0-5651 GCA_964354895.1 uncultured Myxococcales bacterium
GATCGAGGCGGTCGCCCAGGCGAAGGGCGAGCTCTTCTTCGCGCTGCCACGGGGCTCGATCGCCGTGCCGAACCTCGACGACGCGCTCGTCGCGGCGCAGGCGAAGGCGAGCGGGCGCTCCTGCTTCGGCTACGGCACGGCGGCGGAGGCGGCGGTGCGGCTCGAGCGGATCCTCTCGCACGATCGGCACGGCCTCTCCCTCGAGGTGCGCGTCCGCGGCGGCGCTCCTGCGTTCCTGCGCGTCCCGCTCGTCGGGCGGCACAACGCCCACAACGCGTGCGGGGCGCTCGCGCTCACGCTCGCCGCGGGTGGCGCGCTCGACCCCGCGCTCGCCGGGCTCGCGACGGCGCAGGGCTTCCCCCGGCGCCTTCAGCTGCGGCCCTCGGCGGGCGGCTTCACGGTGCTCGACGACTGCTACAACGCGAACCCGCCTTCGATGATCGCGGCCGTGCGCACGCTGCGCGAGCTCGCAGGCAGGGGCCCCGCGCTGGCCGTGCTCGGCGACATGCGCGAGCTCGGGGCGTACGAGGAGGCGGGCCATCGGGAGGCGGGCGCCGCGGCCGCTTCCGCGGAGCTGCACGCGCTCGTCGCCTTCGGGCCGAGGTCGCGGGCGCTCGCGGCGGCGGCGCGCGACGGCGGCCTCAGCGCGGATCGGATCTGCACGACGGACGATCCCGCCGAGGCGCTCGCCTTCGTGCGGGCGCGCGTGACGCCGGAGGCGCTCGTGCTGGTGAAGGGGAGTCGGGGCACGCAGCTCGAGCGCGTCGCCGATCCGCTCGTCGAAGGGAGCCGCTGACGTGCTGTACCACCTGCTCTATCCGCTCGCGGACAAGTTCGCGCTGTTCAACGTGCTGCGCTACCCGAGCTTCCGCATCCTCATGGCGGGGCTCGCAGCGCTGCTCTTCGGGATGATCCTCGGACCGTGGTTCATCACGGAGCTCAGGAGCCGCCAGCAAGGCCAGAGCAACGTCCGCGAGGACACGCCGGAGCAGCACAAGAAGAAGAGCGGCACGCCGACGATGGGCGGCGGGCTGATCCTCTTCTGCGCCTCCGTCGCGACACTCCTGTTTGCCGACCTGGGCAACCGCAACGTCTGGATGGCGCTGATCGTCACGCTCGGCTTCGGCGGCATCGGCTTCACCGACGACTACCTCAAGCTCAGCAAGCGCAACTCGAAAGGTCTGCCGGGCAAGCTGAAGATGGTCGGCATGACGCTGACGTTCGCGCTCGCCTTCGCGATCTTCGGCGTCGACTGGACGCACGCAGGAGGTCCGGCGCTGCTCGTCGACAGCAAGCTCACGCTGCCGTTCGTCGCGACCACGACCTTCTCGCTCGATCTCGGCTGGCTCTACCTGCCGTTCGCGTGGCTCGTGATCGTCGGCACCAGCAACGCGGTGAACCTCACCGACGGCCTCGATGGCCTCGCGATCGGCCCGACGATCGTCTCCGCGACGACGTTCGCGATCCTCGCCTACGTCGCCGGCGCCGTGCTCGCGGGCTTCAACCTCGCCGACTACCTCTACGTGCCACACATCCCGGGGGCCGAAGAGCTCTCGGTCTTCTGCGCCGCGATCGTCGGCGCCGGCATCGCCTTCCTATGGTTCAACACCTATCCAGCCAGCGTCTTCATGGGCGACATCGGCGCGCTCGCGCTCGGCGGCGCGCTCGGCACGATGGCCGTCCTGACCAAACACGAATTCACGAGCGTCATCCTCCACGGCGTGTTCCTCGCCGAGACGCTCTCCGTGATGATCCAGGTCGCCTCCTTCAAGACGACAGGCAAACGTGTCTTCAAGATGGCGCCGATCCACCACCACTTCGAGCTCAAGGGCTGGCCCGAGCCGAAGATCATCGTGCGCTTCTGGATCATCTCGATCGTGCTGGCCGGCGTGACGCTCGTCTCGCTCAAGCTGCGCTGAGGGTCGTTCATGGGCTCGTGGCTGCAGGGTCGCAGGGTGCTCGTCGTCGGCCTCGCCCGCTCGGGCGTCGCCGCCGCAAAGCTGCTCGTACGGGAGGGCGCCGTCGTCACCGTGAACGACGGCAAGCCTGCCGACGCGCTCGCGCCGATGGTCGCGGAGCTCCAGCCGCTCGGCGTGCGGTTCGTGCTCGGAGGCCACGACGAGGGCCTGTTTGCCTCGATGGAGGTGATCGTCGTGTCGCCCGGCGTGCCGCTCACGCTCCCCGCCTTCGCGGCCGCGCGGGCCGCCGGCGTCGCGATCCTCGGCGAGGCCGAGCTCGCGAGCCGCTTCGCGACCGAGCCGCTCGTCGGGATCACCGGCACGAACGGCAAGTCGACGACGACCGCGCTCATCGGCCACCTGCTCGCGTGCTCGGGCCGCGCCGTCTTCGTCGGCGGCAACCTCGGCACCCCCTTCTCCGAGCGCGCGCTCGCGGGCGGGCCGCTCGACGCTTCGGTCGTGGAGCTCTCCAGCTACCAGCTCGAGACGATCGAGCGGCTGCACTGCCGCGTCGCGGTGCTCACGAACCTCACGCCCGACCACCTCGATCGCTACCCCTCCGCCGAGGCCTACTTCGAGGCGAAGCGGGCGATCTTCCGGGTGCAGGGCGCCGCCGACACCGCGATCGTGAACGCGGACGATCCCGGGACGCTCGCGCTGCACGACGGCGCGCGGTCGCGGCGGATCACCTTTGGTCACGGCGTCCCCACCGAGGGCGCCCGCGACGACGGGACGAGCCTCGTGGTGCGGCTGCCGGGCGCGCCCGAAGAGCGCTACGACGCGCTCGGCAGGACGCTGCGCGGCCGGCACAACCGCGAGAACGCGATGGCGGCGATCCTCGCGGCGCGCCTCGTCGGGGCGACCGAGGCCGGCGTCCGAGAAGGATTGCAGAGCTTCCCTGGACTGCCGCACCGGCTCGAGCTGGTGCGGACGGCCTTCGGCGCCGAGTGGATCAACGACAGCAAGGCGACGAACGTCGACTCGACGCTGGTCGCGCTGCGGAGCTTTTCGTCGGGCGTGGTCTGGATCGCCGGCGGGCTCGGGAAGGGCGCGCCCTACGCGCCGCTCGCGCCGCTCCTGCAGGGGCGCGTGAAGGCGCTGCTGACCATCGGCCAGGACGCGGAGACGATCGAGCGGGAGCTTGGCGGGCTCGTGCCGACGACCGCCTGCGGCACGCTCGAGGCGGCCCTCGCGAAGGCGCGCGCGATCGTCGCGGAGGGCGACACGGTGCTGCTCTCGCCGGCCTGCGCGTCGTTCGGCCAGTTCGTGAATTACGATCACCGCGGCGCCGAATTCCGCCGCCTCGTCCGGGCGCTCTGACCGCCGGGGCTCTCCGTCCACAACCCGCCCCCGGCTGAATCTTCGACCGTTGCCGCCGCCGGCGGGACAGTTCCTCCGATGTCCGCCCTCTCCGCCAGCTCATCCCGCTTCGCCGATCGCTCCGAGGCCACGGTCGAGGCGCCGGCCTACGATCGCGTCCTGCTCTGGGCGGTGCTCGGCCTGATGATGCTCGGCCTCGTGATGGTCTTCTCCGCCTCGGCGGTCAGCGCGGCCGAGAAGCTCGGGGATCCGCTCCACTACGTGAAGCGGCAGTCGTTGGCCGCGATCATCGGGCTCTTCGCGATGGTGTTCGCGATGCGGCTGGGACACCGCCGCCTCGAGGTGCTCGCCTACCCGATCCTCGCGGTCGCGCTCGTCACGCTCGTGCTCGTGGCGATCCCCGGCATCGGCACCGTCGCCGGCGGCGCGCGGCGCTGGATCCGCGTCGGGGGCCTCTCGTTCCAGCCCGGGGAGCTGGCAAAGCTGGCCCTCGTGCTCTATCTGGCCCGCTCGCTCGCGCGGAAGAGGGAGAAGATCCTCGACTTCGCGATCGGCTTCGTCCCGCACACGGTCGTCGCGGGCACCTTCGCGCTGCTCGCGCTGCTCGAGCCCGACTTCGGCACGGCGATGACCCTGCTGCTGCTGAACTTCACGATGCTCTTCTGCGCCGGGGCGAAGGTCTCCTGGCTCGCGACGAGCGTCCTCGCGGGCGCGCCGGCGGCCGTCTACCTCGTGGTCTCCAGCGAGTACCGCATGAGGCGGATCCTCGCCTTCCTCGACCCGTGGGCCGACGCGCGCGGCATCGGCTACCAGATCGCCGAGAGCCTGATGTCGATCGGCTCCGGCGGCACCTTCGGGCTCGGGCTCGGCAGCGGGAAGCAGAAGCTCTTCTATCTGCCCGAGGCGCACACCGACTTCATCGCGGCGGTCATCGGCGAAGAGCTGGGGCTCGCGGGGATCCTGCTCGTGATCGGCCTCTTCGCGCTCATCATCTGGCGCGGGCTGCGCGCGGCGTATCGCGCCAACGACGCCTTCGGCGCCCACCTCGCCACCGGCATCACGGCGCTCTTCGGCGTGCAGGCCGTCGGCAACCTCGCGGTCGTCATGGGGCTCGTGCCGACCAAGGGCCTCGCGCTCCCGTTCCTCTCGTATGGGGGGACCTCGATGGTGCTGTCGCTCGGCGCCGCGGGTATCCTCCTCGCGATCTCGGCGGGCAAGGGCGGCTACCTGCGCCCCCCCACCCGCTGAAGCTCCCGCGCTCCTGAAGGAGGCGCCCGCACACATGCTCCTCAAGGTCGTCATCGCGGGCGGCGGCACCGGCGGCCACCTCTTCCCGGGCATCGCGCTCGCCGAAGAGCTGATGACGCGGCACCCCGAGAACGACGTGCTCTTCGTCGGCACGGCGAGGGGGCTCGAGGCGACGCACGTCCCGAAGGCCGGCTACAAGCTCGAGCTGATCGACGTGCGGGGGCTCAAGGGCAAGGGGCTCGGGGGCCTCCTCTCCGGGCTCTTCGCGCTGCCCCGCGCGCTGCACCAGTCGCGGCGGATCCTGCTGGCGTACCAGCCCAAGGTCGTGATCGGCGTGGGCGGCTACGCGAGCGGGCCGGCCGTGCTGATGGCGTGGTGGCTCGGGATCCCGACGGCGGTGCAGGAGCAGAACGCGCTGCCGGGGCTGACGAACAAGGTGCTCGGCAAGGTCGTCAAGCAGTGCTTCGTCGCGTTCGACGAGGCGCTGCGATACTTTCCGGCGAAGCGCAGCGTGAACGCCGGCAACCCGATCCGGCGCGCGCTCCTCGAGAATTTCCTGCGCCCCAAGGCGCGCGAAGAGGGGCCGCGGCTGCTGATCTTCGGCGGCTCGCTCGGCGCGCACGCGGTGAACCTCGCGGCCGTGGAGGCGGTGAAGCTCCTCGCCGCGGCGCGGCCCGAGCTGCTGGTCCTCCACCAGACGGGCGTGAAGGATCAGCCGGAGACGCAGGCGGCCTACGAGGCGGCGGGGCTCGCGGGGCGGGTGCAGGTGGTCGCGTTCATCGACGACATGTCGAGCGCCTACGCCCAGGCCTCCGTCGTCGCCTGCCGCGCCGGCGCGACGACGCTGGCAGAGCTGACCGTCTGCAAGAAGGCGGCGGTGCTCATCCCGTTCCCGCAGGCGGCCGACAACCACCAGGAGGTCAACGCGCGCGCGCTGGTCGATCGCGGCGCGGCGGTGCTCCTGCGCCAGTCGGAGCTGACCGGCGCGTCGCTCGCGGCGGCGGTCGGCGCGCTCCTCGACGACGAGCCGCGGCGGCGGAAGATGGAGAAGGCGGCGGGTCTGCTCGGGCGGCCCGAGGCGGCCAAGGAGATCGCCGATCGGCTCGTGCGGCTCGGCCTCGGCGA
>CAYHCR010000270.1:0-5644 GCA_964354895.1 uncultured Myxococcales bacterium
GGGCTCCGGCACGTTCGTCGTCCCCGGCGACGCGCCCGGCCTCAAGAAGGGGCGCGCGCTCGAGAAGACGGGCCTGCGCGTGCTCAACCAGGCGCCGGTCATGCTCGAGGGCGTCGAGGTGCCGGCGGAGAACCTCATCTTCCCGCACGGCGACGGCTACCCGATGCTCCACAACTCGATCGTCACGGTCGGGAACCTGGCGGTCGGGTACCTCGCGGTCGGGCTCATGCGCGCGGCCTACGAGCACGCGCTGCAGCACGCCCGGGAGCGGGTGCAGTGGGGCCGGCCGATCTTCGAGCACCAGCACGTATCGCGGAAGCTCTTCGAGTGCCACATGGCGATCGAGGCGGCGCGGGCCTATCTCTGGAAGGGGAGCTGGCTGAGCAAGGAGTCCTTCCCGGGCGATCTCAAGACCAGCCTCGGCGCGAAGATCTTCGCCACCGAGCTCGCGGTGAAGCACACCGCGGAGATGGTGCAGGTGCTCGGCGGCTACGGCATCTCGCGCGAGTACCCCGTGGAGAAGTACGCTCGGGACGCGCTGCTGCTGCGGATCATGGACGGCACGAACGAGACCTTGATGAACAAGGCCGCGAGGCACCTCACGTGAGCGAGACGATCCTCCTCTCCGTCGCTGCGGCCTTCGCGGGCGTCCTCACCTGGACGTTCCTCGAGTACGTCCTGCACCGCGTCCTGGGCCACGACCGGCGCACCTTCCCGAACCCCTTCGGGATCGAGCACACGCGCCACCACGCGGAGGGCGACTACTTCGCGCCGGGCTGGAAGAAGGCGCTCGTCACGCTCGCAGCGCTCGGACTCATCGTGCCGCTCGCCACGCTGACCGCCGGCTACACGTATGGCCCCGTCTACGCCGCCGCGTTCGTCTCGATGTATGTGACCTACGAGTGGATGCACCGCCGCGCCCACACGCACCCCGGCTTCGGCGCGTACGGCCGCTGGATGCGGCGTCACCACTTTCATCACCACTTCGCCAATCCAAGGTGCAACCACGGCGTCACCACGCCGATCTGGGACGTGGTCTTCGGCACGCGCGTCGCCGTCGGGCGCGTGCGCGTGCCGGCGAAGCTGCAGATGAAGTGGCTCGTGGATCCGGCGACGAACGACGTGCGGGCCGAGCTGCAGCCGTACTACGAGCTCACGCGACGGCCGGCGGCGAAGGACGGGACGGCGACGGACGAGGCGCCGGCGGGCGCGAAGGCGGTGGCGGCGTGAAGAAGATCTCGCTGACCGAGACGTTCGGGCTCTCCCCGGTGCCGCTGCGCGCCAGGGAAGCGTGGCTCGCGCTGCGGGGTGCGGAAGGTGTGCCTGCCTCGAGGTTCGACCTCTCGAGCCTCGGCGTGCTCACCCCGACGCTCAGCGTGAAGACCTGGCTCGGCCGGCGTCGCGCGGATCGGCGCATCCCGATCTCGATCCTCTTCAACCACACGCAGACGCCGCTGTCGGCCGGCTGGAGCGTGCGCAAGACGCAGGTGCGCGACTTCCGCGGCGGCACGCTCACCTACGACAGCCACAACGGCACCGACTTCGTCATCCCCGTCGGCACCACCGTCGTCGCCCCGGCGCCCGGCCGCGTCCTGCGCATCTCGAGCGAGTTCAACCGCGGCGGCCTCAAGCTCTTCCTCGACCACGGCCGCGGGCTGACCACGACCTGCAACCACCTCGCGCGCCCGCTCGTGCAGGTCGGCGAGGAGGTCGCGCGCGGCGCGCCGATCGCGCTGTCTGGCTACTCGGGGCTCGATGGCTTCGCGGCCTTCCCGTGGAGCGCGCCGCACGTCCACTTCAGCGTCTGGCTCAACGGCGCCTCGATCGATCCCTTCTCTGCCGGCGACGAGCGCCCGATCTGGCGCGAGGGCAACGATCCGCTGCCCTCCGCGCTCACGCCGGAGGAGCCGTACGAGCCGACGCCCTTCGAGGAGGAGGCCGTGACCGCCGCGATCGAGGCGTGCAGCGCTGCCGAAATCCGCGCGCTCCTCGCCTTCGAGCCGCGGCTCGACCGACGCGCGATGAACGTGCAGTTTCACCGGAACTACTACCCGACCCGCTTCACCGCGACGCCGCCGCTCCACGCGCAGACCTTCCCGCGCGAGCCCCGCCTCACGTTGCCCTTCTCCCCCGACGACTTCACCGGCCTCTTCCTGCCGCCGGTCGGAGGCTGATCTGCACAAGTCCGCCCTGCTGCTCCCGCTGCTCGCCGGCTGCGTCTATGACGGCCCGCCCGAGATCGAGCTCGTGCCGCCGGACGGCGGCACGTTCGTCACGGGCGATCCGATCACCCTGCGCTTTTCTGAGCCGATCGATCCTTCGACGCTCACGCTCCGGCTCTGGCCGAGCGAGCGCGACGGCGAAGGGCGGCTCGTCGAGGGGCTGGCGCCGAAGATGGGGAGCTGCACGGCGGACGCGCGGTGCGACGGCGCGTCGCTGGCCGTCGCGGCCGACGGGCGCTCTGCGACGCTGGCGCTCGCCGACGACGAGCTCGGCCGCCCCGACGCGCCGATGATCTTGGAGGGCGTCGAGGGGCTCTCGGACGAAGGCGGCACGAGCACCGGCACGCCGCGCTGGTTCGACCTGCAATTCCGCCACAACCGACACGTCAACGAGGCGCCGGTGCCGTTTGATCAGGGCGTCTACCTGATCGTCGCAGAGCTGCAGGAGCCGATCCCCACGGTGATCACGCTGATGTCTTCGATCCGGGTGACCGCGGACGGACGTATGGCGCTCGCGGGCGCGGAGGCCGACGAGTTCGGCGGGGCGCCGAAGAACACGCGCGATCCCACCCACCTCGCGATCGACACCACGCAGTATGGCTTCGCGATGTTCGCGAGCGGCTTCGTCACCTACGACGACGGCGAGCGCTTCCTCGAGACCGATCCGGTCGTGATCGAGCTCGATCTCGGCGCGCTGTCCGTGCAGATCCAGGACGTCCGCCTCAACGCGAAGATCGTGAAGAATCCGGCGACGGGCGAAGATCAGCTCGACGGGATCCTCTCCTTCTCGAAGACGACCCTGAACCCGGGGCCGGACGGCTTCGATTACCCGGCGGGCCACACGGCGTTCCTCGCCGATCGCGTGCCGGACGAGCAGGTCCCGGTCGGGACGCCGGAGGTATGCGGAGAGCTCTGCGGCGCCGTCGTCGGCATCTGCGTGCCGCCGGAGAGCTTCCCGCCCGCGGACCTCTGCGAGTAGCGAACGCCTACTTCTTCGTGACGATCACCTTCACGCGCTGCTCGAAGCCCTCGGAGAGGTAGACGACCTCGGTCGTGCCCTCGATCGCGCCCGGCCAGATCTGGTGGTCGCGATCGGTGTGGCAGACCTTCTCATCGAGCACTCGCACCTGGACGATGCGCTTCTGGAGGGCCTTGCCGCGCGCGTCGAACGTCTCGACCTTCGGCCTCGCGGGATCGCCGTCGAGGACGAGCTTCACCTCGAGCGGCGTGACGACGAGCTTCTCGACGAGCACGACCTCGACGAGCGCCTCGCCCGCGAGGTCGCCGCGCTTCGCGGTGATCCGCGCCTGGCCGGAGCCCACCGCCTGCACCTCGCCTGCGCCGTCGACGGTGGCGACGGTCTCGTCCGAAGAGCTCCACGAGCCGGGCTTCGCGTCGTGGTGTACGCCGCCCTGCCGGTCCTTCGCGATCGCGCGGACCGTCTGCTTCTGGGCCTTGTGCTCGAGCAGGAGCGAGGTCGGCTCGAGCTCGAAGTGATCCGGCCGGCTGCAGGCGGCGAAGGCGACGATCGGGAGCAACGAGCAGAGCAGCGCGCGGCGCATGGGGGACCCTCTCTTGCGGGAGGCGCACCCTCGCAGAGCCCGTCGGGCCGGAGCAAATCGATCAGATCGGCTGCATCGGCCCGAGGTCATGGGCCTCGAAGCCCGCGCCCTTGAGGATCGACTTGGCCTTCGAGCTGCGCATGCCCGACGCGCAATAGACGATGACCGGCTTGCCCTTCGGTAGCTCGGACAGTCTCGCGGCCAGATCAGAGACGGGGATGTTCTTCGCGCCCGGCAGCGCGCCGCCGGCGAATTCACCCGGCGTGCGCACGTCGACCAGGAGGGCGCCGGCGTTCACCTTCGCGCGCGCCTCGGCCGGCTTGATGCGGCCCATCATGCCCATGACGAACTTGATCACGAAGAACGCGAAGATCGCGCCGACCGCGATCTCGAAGCCGCTGATGTTGCTCACGAGGACTCCTCCTCCGAGGCGAACTCCGCCTCGATCATCTGGTCGAACCACGAGCCCGGGCGGTAGCCGACCTCGCGGCCGAGCTCCGCTCCTCCCTCGAAGACGAGGATCGTCGGCGTCGAACGCACGCCGAGGTGGCCGAGCAGCGCGGGCTCCGACTCGGTCGAGATCTCGACGACCTTCACGCGCGCCTGGTGGCGTGTGGCGACGCCGACGAGCACCGGCACGAGCTGCTTGCACGGCGCGCAGTTCGCGCCCCAGACGTCGACGATCACCGGCCTGTCGCTCTGCAGCACCTCCGAGCGGAAGCTCTGCATGTCACGCACCGGCGTCGGAAGCACCTCGGGCTTCTTCGGCCCGAACAGCGTTGAAAGCAGTCCCATGCGCAGTGATCTGGGGCCGTCCGGCCTCCGCCGCAAGAGCCCCGGTTGCGTCGTATGGCGGGCGAATCCTCCGCGGAGCGCGCCGGCTCGAACGCGGCCGGCTATCCTCCGGGGCGTGCACGACGGCCTCGTCCTCACCCCCGATCGCATCGCGCTGCGGCTGCCCGTCGCCGGCGTCGGCCCGCGCACGGCCGCGTGGGCGATCGACGCGCTGCTGCAGTTCCTCGCCTGGTCCACGTTGCTGATGCTCGGCACCCTCGTCGCGCAGCGGCCCATCTGGGAAGAGCTGCAGGCGCTGCAGACCGCGCTGCAGGTCGCGGTGACAGGCGGCGTCTTCGCGCTGAACTGGGGCTACCACGCGCTCTTCGAGGCGCTCTGGCACGGCCGCTCGCCGGGGAAGCGGCTCATCGGACTTCGCGTGGTGAAGGCGGACGGCACGCCCGAGGGCGCGATCGAGGCGGTCGTGCGGAACCTCGCGCGGCTGCTCGACGCGCTGCCGGTGGGTTACGCGGTCGGGCTGGTCACGATGGCCGTTACGCCCTCGCAGCGGCGGCTGGGAGATCTGCTCGCGGGCACGCGCGTCATCTGGGACAAGCCGGTGGATCTCGCCTCGCTCGACGCGCTCGCGGCGCCGACGCCCGTCGCGCTGCCGGGCCTGCGCGCGCTCACCGCCGACGACGCACGGCTGGTGCAGTCCTTCCTGTCGCGGCGGGCGCTCTTCGAGCCGGTCGCGCGCGGCCGGGTGGCGCTCGCGCTCGCAGAGCTGTCCGTGCGCGGGGCGGACGAGGCGCTCCGCGGGGCATCCCTCGCCTCTCCCGCGGCGGCGGAGGCGCTGCTCGAGCGGCTCGCGGCGGCGGGCACCGCGTGAGCGCGGACGAGCTCTCCCGCTTCATCTCCTCCCGGCGCGAGGTCTGGCGGCGACTGGACGCGCTGCTGGAGCAGACGCGCGCAGGCCGCGCCTCTTTGGCAGAGCTGCACGAGCTCGATCGCGCCTACCGCCGCACCGTCGCGGATCTGGCCCGCGCCCGCGCCACGGTGGGCGCGGCGGAGGAGGCGGCTAAAATC
>CAYHCR010000271.1:0-5644 GCA_964354895.1 uncultured Myxococcales bacterium
TCCAGTTCCACCACGAGGTCACCAACCAGTACCTCTGGAACCAGTTCTGAACGACCGACGTGCGGCGGCGCTCGATCAGGGCGCCGCCGCTTCGGCCGACGCATCCATCTGCGCGCCGGCCTGCCGGAAGCGGCCCCAGTCGACGATGAAGTCGCCCGAGTAGGGATCGTCCAGATCGAGCACGATCGACGCGACCGCGACGACGACCCACGTCATGCCGGCCGTCAGCAGCGCGTGGAGCCCGAAGGGCTCGGCCCACAGCAGCCCCATCGCGCCCACGCAGCTCGCGCCGCCCAGATACACAAACCAGCGCAGCCCGTCCGGCAGCCGGAGACGGGAGACCGTCAACCGATGCTCGCGCGCCTCCCCGAGCGCGCGGAAGAGCTCGAGCGTGGGTCCATCCAGCCGAAGCTCGTGGGCGTTCGCCGGATCGTGCGCGAGGTAGCCGCGCTGCGCGTCCGCGAGCAGCGCCCGATCGTCCGCGCGTTCGCCGCTCGGCTTCGCCCCGTTGCGCTCCGGGACCACGCGCGCGTAGTCGCGCAGCAGCGCCGTGACCACGCCGCGCCCGGGCCACGCGGCGAACTCGCAGAGCAGCTCGTGCAGCTCAGCCAGCGCGACGGCCTCCCGCTCGATCGCGGTCTGCGTCTCGTTGTACTCCTGCCAGACGACGTACATCGCGAACGCGACGATCAGCCCGTACATCGCGCCGAAGGTCTGCAGGAAGCTGCCGACCGCCGGCGCGGCCCGCAGCAGCACCTCCGCGGGGGCGATCGCCCGCAGGCCGAGGAGTCCGAGGGTCGAGAGGGAGATCCAGGCGACGTGTTTGCCGAGCCTTCGGAGGTGCGTGCGCCAGCGCATGGCCCCGAGCCTGCGCCGGCCGCGCGCGGAAGGCGAGTCGGCGACGCGACCTTCAGCCGCCTGCGACCTCCCGCACCCGGGCCGCGACGCGCGCCTCCCAGGGCGCGGCCTCCTCGGGGGTGAGCGCGGTGAGGCTGCTCTCGTCCTCGGTCCCGCCGTTGACGAAGTAGGCGTAGTCGCTCTTCCAGAGATAGTGCGTCGCGCAGAGCGGGCAGCGCTTGAGGCACCCCTCGCGCGAGCCCCGGTCGTGGAAGAGCGGCGCGCCGAGGATCGTGAGGAAACGCGAGCGCACCTGGGCGGTGTCGGCCGGCCACTCCGCGATCCGCGGATCCCAGCTCAGCGCGTTCAGCGGGCTGCAGATCAGGCAGCGGCGCGCCGCGGGCACGTCGCCGAGGGCCGCGAGCGCGAGGTCCGTTTGCTTGCGGAACTTTCGCACCCGAGCCAGCCCGAGGCGCACGACCTCGGCGCCACGGGCTCGATCGCGCGGTGTATCGAGGCCACGCAGGCGCGCGCCGACGCCGCCGCCGCCGACCGAGTCCCATCGGGCCATCGGCCCCTGCAGGCGCACGATCGGCGTCGCGTGGGGGAACCGCGTGAGCAACTCCCACGGCTCGAGGCTCTGGAGCTTCCCCGGCGTGACCACCAGGAGCCGCGCGTGGTCACGGCCGATCAGCAGCGGATCGGGCAGCTCTGCGCTGAGCAGCAACGCCTCGTTGCGCCAATTGCCGGCCTCCTTCCAGAGCTGCGCCTGCATCGCCTCGAACAGCAGCAGCAGCTCCAGCGTGGAGCGCAGCGTCGGATCCTTCGGCACGCGGGGACGGGGCGTCGGCATCGGGCGAGGAGAGCACGGTTCGGCGGTCGCAGGCATCGGACTCGAGGCCGCAGGGCGTAGGATGCGCGCGGATGCACTCCTCCCGCCACCTCCTCGCCGCGCTGTCGCTGCTGGCCGCCTGTGCCGAGCCGACCCCGTCGACCTCCGCGCGGGAGCCGGCGCGCCCCGCCCCGGCGCCGCTGGCGGAGCTCCCGGGGGCCACCCCTTCGCCGGACGCACCGCGGCTCGGTCCCATCGCCGTTCCGACGGGCCCCGTCTGCGCGCCGGAGCTGCGCCTCGAGCGCGCGTACGTGACGGAGGGAGAGCAGGCGCGCGTGACGGCCCGCTGCAGCTCGTCTGCCCGGCTCGACGGCCTCGTCACGACGCTCGGCCCGGCCGGCTGGCGCTGGGATCCCGCGTCCGGTGTCGGGACCTGGCAGACGGGCCTCGCGGACGGCGGCGTACACGTGGTGACGCTCGAGGTCCGGGCCGGCCCGGACGCGCCGGTCGAGCGCGCCTCGGCGCAGCTCTCGATCGCCGACGCGTTCGAAGCCCCGGCAAACATGCCCGTCGATCCGGCGCGCTACGAGGCCGAGTGGGGCCTGCCGGTGCTGCATCTCTTTCCGTCGGCGCCGCTGGGGGAGAGCTACGTCCCGACCCGCGCGTTCTACGAGGGCGTCGCGTACGAGGGCGCCGCGAAGATCCGCGGGGCGACCAGCTCCGGCTATCCCAAGCCGCCGCTGCTCGTGAAGTTCGATCCGGTCCCGCTCCGCCTCGCGGGCCGGCCGGACAAGCACCACCTCGTGCTGATCTCCGACTTCGACGACAACAGCTACGCGCGCCAGCGCCAGGTCTTCGGCACCTGGGCCGCCATGGCCGCGTGGTCGGGCGAGGCACGGCTGGTCCCGCAACCCTTCCCGCTCGTGGTCTTCCTCGACGGCCGCTACCAGGGGCTCTACACGGCGGTCGATCACGTCGACGACGAGTTCGTCGCGGAGCACGGCCTCTCGCGCGACGGCAATCTGTACAAGTCCGTCAACCACGACGCGAACTTCCGCATGACCGACGCCTGGGGCGATCCGAAGGGCGCGCTCGAGGCCGGCTGGGAGAAGAAGGAGGGCCTGCCCGCTGACGACTTCTCCGACCTCAACGCGCTCACGACGTGGGCCTCGACCGTGGACGACGCGCGCTTCGCCGCGGAGCTGGACGACTGGCTGCCGCGCACGGAGTGGATGGACTGGCTCCTGCTCGTCCACTTCCACGCGGCCGACGACTCCGGCGGGAAGAACGCCTACGTCTACGACGACCCGCGACAGCCGCGCCGCTTCCGCTACGCCCCGTGGGACTTCAACCACTCGCTCGGGCAGGACTGGACGACCGCGCGCGTCGGCTCCGACGCGTTCAACGACTTCTCGTGGAGCAACGAGCTCTTCGCGCGCTTCCAGCGCGATCCCGCGCTCGCCGCGGAGCTCTGGGCGCGCTTCGCGGCGATGCGCGCGCCGGGCGGGCCCCTCTCGCGGGAGGCGCAGCTCGCGCTGCTCGACGGCACGTACGCCGGGACCGAGGCGCCGGTCCGGCGGGACTGGGCGCGCTGGGGGCCGACCTACCTGCAGTACTGGTCGTGGCGGAGCGATCTCACGACGCCGGCCGAAGAGCGCGCCTGGGTGCGTCGCTGGCTGGTCGAACGGGACGCCTTCCTGTCCCTCGTGCACCCCCGACCGCCCTGACGCGGCCTCGGAGACGAGCGTCGCGCGCGTGCGTTTGCCCTCGCGCGCGCCAGAACCCCCGCTCGCCGGCAGCCGGCGCGGCCGCGGCGGGGGGTCGCCCTCCCTCGCGACGACGCAAGACGTGCGCGCGCGCGCGCATTGCGCCCCTCCACGAGGGCACGGTGTGCTCTGCTCCCGCGCATGGCCACGCGCGCTCCCGACCTGGCGGCTCTCGTCGCACGACACCGGCACGATCCCACGCGGCTCGTACAGCTCCTCCGGGAGCTGCAGGAAGAGTCCGGCTGGATCTCGCCGCCGGCGATCACGCAGCTCGCGGGCCTGCTCGGTCTGCCGCGCGCGCGCGTCGAGGGCGTCGCGGGCTTCTACTCGTTCTTCGCGACGACGCCGCGCGGCGACTACCGCGTGCTCTTCTCCGACGACGTCACCGATCGCTTCGACGGCAACCTCGCCCTGCGCGATCGCCTCTGCGCAGCTTTGCGGGTCGCGCCCGGCGCGCTGCGCGAGGACGGCCGCGTGAGCGTCGGCCTGACCTCCTGCACGGGGCTCTGCGAGCAGGGCCCGGCGCTGCTGGTGAACGAGCGCGCGATCGCACGGTTGACCCCGGCGCGGATCGACGAGCTCGCGGCGCTGATCGAGGCGGGCACGCCGCTCGCTGATTGGCCGCCCGCCCTCTTCGCCATCGATGACTCCATCCGCCACGAGGGCCTGCTCCTCGGGAGCACGCTCGCGCCGGGCGAGGCGGTCCGCGCCGCGATCGCCCGCGGCCCGGACGCGATGCTGGCAGAGCTGCTCCAGAGCCGCCTGCGGGGTCGCGGCGGCGCGGGCTTCTCCACCGCAGAGAAGTGGCGCGCGGCGAAGAGCGCGCCGGGCCCCACGCGCTACGTCGTCTGCAACGCCGACGAGGGCGAGCCGGGCACCTTCAAGGACCGCGTGCTGCTGCGCCGGCAGCTCGAGCTCGTGCTCGACGGGATGACCGTCGCGGCCTTCACCATCGGCGCCCAGCGGGGGTTTCTGTATCTGCGCGGCGAGTATCTCTTCCTGCAGGCGCCGATCGAGGCGGCGCTCGCGGCGCGGCGCAAGGCGCGCCTGCTCGGCCGCGACGTGCTCGGCCACCGCGGCTTCGACTTCGACGTCGAGCTGCACCTCGGCGCGGGCGCCTATGTCTGCGGCGAGGAGTCCGCGCTGCTCGAGTCGCTCGAGGGTCGGCGTGGCATCCCGCGCAGCCGCCCGCCGTACCCGGTCACGCACGGCTACCTGCAGCAGCCCACCGTCGTGAACAACGTGGAGACCTTCGGCGCGGCCGCGCTCATCGCCGTCCGCGGCGGCGCGTGGTTCGCCGGTCACGGCACCGCGAAGTCGACCGGCACGCGGGTTCACTCCGTCTCGGGCGACTGCCCGCGGCCCGGCCTCTACGAGCTGCCGATGGGCGCCACCGTGCAGGAGCTGCTCGATCACTGCGGCGCGACGCAGGTGCAGGCTGTGCAGGTCGGCGGGCCCTCGGGCACGTTGCTCGAACCCCGGGACTTCAAGCGTCGGCTCTGCTTCGAGGACGTGCCGACGGCCGGCGCCTTCGTCGTGTTCGGCCCCGAGCGGGAGCTCCTCGACGTGGTGCAGAACTACACCCGCTTCTTCGCGCACGAGAGCTGCGGCTTCTGCACACCTTGCCGCGTCGGCACCACGCAGCTCGCCCACGCCGTCGACTCGCTGCACGCCGGCCGCGGCACCCGCCGCGACGTCCGCCACGCTCTGCGGCTCGCGACGCTGCTCGAGGGCACGAGCCACTGCGGCCTCGGCGCCTGCGCGGCCCGCCCGATGCGCGCGTTGCACGACAAGTTCAGGCCGACGCTCGAGCGGGCGCTCTCGACGCTGGAGTTCCGGCCGACCTTCGATCTGGACGAGGCGCTCGCGCCCGCCCGCGAGATCACCGGCCGCGACGACGCCGCCGCGCACCTGGAGGAGACATGAGCCGGACCTTCCTCCTCGACGGCCGCGAGGTGCCCTTCGCGGAGGGGCAGACCGTGCTGCAGGCCGCGCTCGCCGAGGGCACCTATATTCCGCACCTCTGCGCGCATCCGGAGTTCAAGCCGCACGGGAGCTGCCGCGTCTGCACCGTCCGCGCGAACGGCAAGTGGGCGGCCTCGTGTACGCTGCCCGCGCGCGAAGGGCTCGTGGTGCAGAGCGAGACCGACGAGGTGCGGGAGCTGCACAAGGGGCTCGTGCAGCTCCTGTTCGTGGAGGGCAACCACTT
>CAYHCR010000272.1:0-5635 GCA_964354895.1 uncultured Myxococcales bacterium
GCGCCGTCCGCCGGCGTTGGCCGGCCGCCCTCGCCGCCGCCGATCGCGCCGCCGGTCGCGCCGCCGCCGGTCGCCGGCCCTGCGGCCAAGCCCAAGGTCCGCCTCGCCGTCGACGTCATCGCCGGCGGGCTCGTGCGCGGCCCCTGGGTCTGCACCGATCTCACGCGGGGCGGCGCCTTCATCGAGACCAGCGAGCCGGCGCCGGCGATGCAGAGCCGCGTGCAGCTTCGCGTCTCGCGCGCGGAGGGCGAGGCCCCGGTGCTGTTCGCCGCCGAGGTCGTCCGGCACGTGACCGCGGCCGAGGCCCGGGCGTGGAAGATGCCGGCCGGCTTCGCCGTGCAGTTCAGCGGGATCGACGCAGCGGCGCGTGCGACGCTCGAGTGGCTCCTCGGCATTGGCCCTGCGCCCGCGCAGGCCTCGGCCCCCGCGGCCGACGGCCCGGCGCGGCTGTTGATCGCGGCATATGAGCACCGCCAGGGCGGGCCGTACGAGCTGCTCGAGCTGCCGCTGGCCGCGCCCTTCGACGAGGCGCGCCGCAAGGGGCGGCAGGCCGCGGAGGCCGCGCGACGGGTCCAGCAGCAGGGGCCGTCGCCGGAGCTGGCGCAGAAGCTCGCGTGGCTGATCGTCGAGCTCGAGGACGCCGGGCTCGCGCTCGCGGATCCCAGGCGGCGCCTCGAGGTGGATCTCGTGCGTGGGAACGTGCGGGGTCTGCAGCTCTGTATCGAGGCGATGGTCCCGCACGAGGTCGCGAAGCGGCGGCGCGAGCTCCTCGCGAAGAGCCCGGCCGCCGAGGCGACCGCTCGGAGCCACCTCGTCCGCGCGGTCCAGGCGGAGGGGCGCAAGGACTGGACGGCGGCGCTCGCGGCTTACGACGACGCGCTCCGGCTCGATCCGCTCAACGCCGACGTCCACAAGCGCGCCGAGCGCCTGCGCGATCCGAAGGTGGCCCGTTGACGAGCCTGATGCTCTCGCAGCTCGCGCGCGTCGCGCGGGAGCTCGATCTGGCCGCGTTCCAGAAGCGGTACGAGCACCCGTGGGTCGTGTGGGAGCCCGGGCCGTGGATGCCGCCGCAGAGCCGGACGCAGACGCTGTTTCAGCCGGCCGAGGTCCGCAAGCCGACGCCGCCGCCGATCACGGGGCAGCGCGAGTCGCTCGCGATGTCGCTGGTGGTCCGGCCCGGTCGCGACGGTGCCGAGCTCGGCCGGGACGCCTCCTGCGAGCTCGTCATCGCGGACGCGACGGTCTCCTCTCGCCACGTGCGCTTTCTGCCGGGCTCGGGGGGCTGGACCGTCACGGATCTCGGCTCGACGAACGGAAGCTTCGTCGGGGGCCAGCGGATCGACGCGCACGTGCCGTGCCGGCTCGGCGACGGGATGGGCCTGCAGGTCGGGAGCGTCTTCCTGACGTTTCACGCCCCGATGGGCCTCTGGATGCGCCTGCGGACGACGATGACGCCGACGCCGGTCCCGCGCTGATCTCGGCAGAGCTTCCCGAACGGGCACACGCTACGGCGCCGGCGTGACGGGCCCGGTCCAGCGCGCGATGCGCTTGTGCGCGGCGATGACGAGCTCCACCGTCTCCGGCCCGAGCGAGTTCGTCTCCTCGTAGTGATCGCCCTCGGGCTCCACGATGTAGGGCACGTCGCCGACCTGAAAGTCGTAGGCCGGCACGATGTAGCCGATCTCGTCGAACGTGAGCCCGCACAGGAAGGTGGCGTCCGGGTCGGCGCCGCCCGTGATCGCCTCGAGGTACGGCGGCGGCGAGCGCGTCGCGATCAGCGCCTCGTCCGGCGGGTTCGGGTTGTCCTCGGACGCGAACGGATGCCCGAAGCGGTGCGCCTCGCCGAAGCCCACCGCCAGCTCGGGGAAGAGCTCGCCGGGGAACGTGGCGAAGGTGACCCGGCCGAGCCGGATCACGCCGAGCTCGCTGCGGAGCTTCGGTCGATTGAACTCGGTGACCGCGCTGCCGTCGTCGAAGTCGTAGTACGGCCGGGCGAAGAGGCCGAAGGAGAGCGCGGCGACCTGGAAGAGCGTGTTGTCGATCGGGAGCTTCACGAGCTCCGTGCCGAATTCCAGGAACTCCGGCGCGATCTCCTGCTCCGTCGCGAGCGCCGCGAAGGCCGCCTCGGCGACCCACTCGCCGTTCGCCTGCGCGCGGGCAAACGTCTTGCCGGTCACTTCGGTCCCGTCGCGCGCCTTGAGCGTCGTCGCGCCGCCGGGGCCGATGAGCCCGCCGACCGGCCCCTGGACGAAGACCGCCACGCCGCCGAGGCCCTCGTGCGCCGGGGCGTCGCCCGCGGCCGGCAGCCCCGCCTCGAGCCCCTCGCGCACGTAGTGGACGTAGTCGCTCGTCGAGAGGTTGTTCTCGCTCCAGAGCACCTCAGGGTGGCTCGCCCAGTTCACGACGGTCGCGATCGTCGCGCCGTCCTCGATCGAGGCAAGTCGAAGCAGCTGGACGGAGTCGTCGTAGACCACCGGATCGCGGCTGTCGTGCACCACGCCGTCGAAGCCCGTGCGACCGTTCGCGAGGTACGCCTTGGCCGGCTTCAGCCCACGGACGGCCTCGACCACCGCCTGCGCCGCGCCCTCGATCACCACGTCGAACAGCCACGCGTCGTTCACGCCGCGCGTCGTCGGGAGGCCGCCGTCGTTGACCTGATCGGCGAAGCCCCACTGGCCCATCGTGTCCGGCGCCTCGTGGGTGTGCGTCGATCCTGCGACGACGAGATCGATCCCGAGCTCCGGCGCCAGCGCCTTCACCCGCTGCCGGATGCCGGGCCGCGTCGCCTGTTCGGGGAACTTCGCGATCGTCTCGGGATCGTCCGGCGGGTTGTCGAGGTTGTTCCAGAAGAAGCCGACCGAATCGATCACGACCCACGCGATCGTCACGTCGCCGGACTGCACCGCGAAGGCGCGCGCCCAGATCGGATCGTGCGCGCCGAGCATCGGTCGGTTCGTCGAGAACCCGGCGATCCAGTGGCCGTCGAAGCGGCCGTTGCCCTCGCCCTCATCGGGCGTCGCGTAGCCGACGTCGCCGGGGCAGAGGTCGTCGAAGCCGCAGTCGCGGAAGTAATCGAGGACGTCGTCGCCTTCGGTCCCGTCGGCGTCCGCCGCCATCCAGCCGGCGTCGTTGCTGCAGAGCTTGTCGGTGCCGCAGTCGCGGAACGAGAGCGGATCGATCAGGTAGCCGCAGCGCCCCGGGTGGCCCTCGGGGCACTCCGTGCTGTCGAGGTAGTCGGGCCGGACGAGCTCGAAGCCGCGCGGCGTGACGTCGACCTTCGCGGCGCCGGCCTGCAGCGTGCCATCGCCGCCGCGCAGGCAGCCCTCCGCGCCCGGGCAGTGCTTCATCGGGGCAGGGCCGGAGCGTGTGCGATCCGCAGGGTTCGGGGCGCTGCCTCCACCGCCCTCCGCGGCCTCGCCGTCGTCGTCATCGCAGGCGAAGCAGGTGCCGACGATCAGGCCGACGAGGAGGAGGGAGGGGAGCAGACGGAGCGCGCGCATGCGCGAAAGCTAGCAGAACCGGCCGTTGACGACGCCCACGACGCGCGTGCAACGTGACCCGCCGCCTTCGCAAGGAGCCGCCCGTGTCGCACCGCCGCCTCGCCCTGCTGTTCGTCGCCGCGCTCCCGCTCACGCTGTTCGCCTGCGACGATGGCGACGCGCGCACGCCCCCCCCCGCGGGCGAAGGTGGTTCCGGCGGCGGAGGGGGTGCGGTGCCGACGCACCCGATCTTCGATGGGATCACGTCCGTCACGAACGATCCCCAGGACGCGAATTCGGTGATCGTGCGCTGGGGCGAGGCCACCGACGACGTCACGCCGCCCGAGGCGCTCGTCGCGACGCTCTGGGTCGCCAACGACCATCCGGCGCGCGGCGCGCCCGGCGCGCTCGTCGACTACGACGTCTCGGGGCTGCGCGAGTACCGCTACTCGGGGCTGCCGGGCGAAGAGGTCCGCTGGTTCTCCGTGGTCGTCACCGACGCGGACGGCGAGGCCGCAGGGGAGTCGACGATCGTCGCGGGTGTCCGCCCGACCGTCGCGCCCGTCCTCGCGGAGCCCGCGCCGCTCGACGCGGCGGAGGGCGACGAGGTGCAGCTGCGCGGCGATCACCTGCTCGACGAGGCGACGGTCGAGGACGCGCTCACCGTCGGCGGCGTCGTGGTGCCGCTCGCGGACGTCGTGCAGTGGTCGAACCAGCTCCTCACGTTCCGGGTCCCCGCCGGCGCGGTCTCCGGGCCCATCACCGTCTCGACCCCGTTCGGCACCGCCGCCTCGACCGCCCCCCTGCAGGTGCGCTGAAGCCTTGCTCCGCAGCGCCCCCCTGCTAGCATCCGCCTACCCCATGGCCGTCCAGAAGAGCGTCGTCACAGGCTTCAATCACAACATCAAGCACAAGGGTAAGGTCTACCATATCCAGACCGAAGACTCGGGTGCCGACGCCGCGCACATCATCACGCACCTCTTCGTGGGCGGGAACATCCTCGCCTCCCGGAAGACCTCCTACGCCGACATCCGCAACGCGGAGAACCTCAAGGACGTCGTCCGCGAGCTGATGGAGGAGCAGCACAAGGAGATGCTGCGCAACCTCATCAACGGCGTGTACGACGAGATCGAGCAGGCGTTCCACAGCTCGGCGCAGAGCTTCAAGCCCGGCCAGATCCGCCTCTCCGAGGGGGTCGAGGTCCAGCTCAACGCCGGGACGCCGAACAGCAATCCCGTCTCCGACATCCAGGAGACCAAAGCGACCAGCGGCCCGCCGCTCGCGCACGTCGCGCCGATCGTTCAGCCGAGCGCCGCCGCCGCTGCCGAGCGCGCCGCCGAGCGCGCCGCAGGTGCCGCCGCCGACGATGAGCGCAACGCCCCTCGGAGGCCGATCGCGCCCGTCGCGCCGCCGCCGCCGATCGCCCGGGCGGTGCTCCCCCCCGCGCCGATCCTGGAGAAGCCCGCCGTCGGCCTGCTCGACGCGGGCGCCTCGATCTTCGGTGAGGATCTGATCTCCGAGAAGAGCCTCGACGAGGTGATCCTCAGCTACCTCGCGGGCGAGGACGGCAAGCCCTGACGCGGCCGCGCTTCTGGGTTTGAAGCGCTGCACCGCGCCATGTAAGGTCCGCCTCCTTCGTTCCACCGGGAGGCTCGATGGCCGCGGATGCCGCCAAGCTGCACCGCCTGCGAGAGATCGCCGGCCGGATGCGGCAGGACATCATCACCATGCTCGCGAAGGCGGGCTCGGGTCACCCGGGCGGCTCGCTCTCGGTGATCGATCTCGTCGTCGCGCTCTACTTCGACGCCCTGAAATTCGATCCGAAGGCGCCGCGCGCGCCCGATCGCGACCGCTTCGTGCTCAGCAAGGGTCACGCGGTCCCGGCCGTCTACGCGTGCCTCGCCGAGCTCGGCGTGCTGCCTCACGAGGAGCTCGCGCAGCTCCGCCAGCTCGACGCCCGCCTGCAGGGCCATCCGGTGAGCTGGCTCTGTCCCGGCATCGAGGCCTGCACGGGCTCGCTCGGCCAGGGGCTCTCCGTGGCGCAGGGCATGGCGATGGCCGCAAAGCTGAACGGCGGCGCGTACCACACCTGGTGCATCCTCGGCGACGGCGAGACGCAGGAGGGACAGGTCTGGGAGGCGCTGATGAGCGTCCCC
>CAYHCR010000273.1:0-5629 GCA_964354895.1 uncultured Myxococcales bacterium
CTTGTCGCACACGCTGACGCTCGATCCGGAGAGCTTCCGGCGCGCCGGCTTCCGCAGCTGCGCCGCCGTCGCCGCCAGCGACGAGCACGGCTGGCACACGCTGCTCTTCGTCTCCTGCAGCAACGAGCGGCCGGCGCCCTCTCCGCGCCGCCTCCAGCGGCTCGTCCAGCGGCGCCCCGCGGCGCCCGGCCCCCTGCACACAGCGCTCGCGGCCCTCACGCAGCGCTTCCCGATGCCCGCCGCGCTCGTGCACGAGGGCCGGCTCGGCTGGGTCGGGCCGGATCTCTGGCCGACGCTGGAGGTCCCGGGCGAGACGATCGGGCAGCTCTGCATACATCCGGCCGCCTCGCTCGCGGCCGCGCGCATCGAGGCGTGCGCGCGCGGTGGCAAGGAGGCCTCGCTCGCGGCGGTGCACCTCGACGCGACGACCACGCTCGTCCACGCCACCGACGCCGGCGCCGCGCGTCGCGCCGCCAGCGTCCGGCGCGCCACGGCCGAGTTCGTGCTCTCCCGCATCGACCGCCTCGAGCTCGGACACATGCTCGCCGGGCTCTCCTCCAAGGAGGCGGCCACGCGCGACGCCGTCTCGGTGGAGACCAGCCGCGAGCGGCGCCGCCAGCTCTATCGGAAGACCGGCGTCTCGGGCGTGGGGCGGCTGCGCTCGCTCGTCGAGTCGCTCTGAAGGGACCCGCAATACTTCAGCCCGCCGCCGCCCGATCCCGCCGCGCGAGCTGCTCCTCCTCGAGCGCGCTCGCCGGCTCCGGCGAGAAGAACCGCACCCACTCCTCCTCCATCGCCGCGGCGTCCGCGTAGCCGAGCTCCGCGAGGATCGAGCAGAACCCGCCGTCGAAGAGCAGGTAGCTGGCGAGCTCCGAGTCGCGCCGGCCCTCGCTCTCGGCGATCTTCCGCAGCCACTTGCCGGCCAGCCCCGTCGCGCTGCGGCGGAACTCCGGGCTTCTGGCATACGTGCCCGCGATCACCCCGAGCGGCTGCGAGGGGCGCACCAGGATGTTTCGGACCCACCGCAGCGAGTGGCCGCGCTCGGCCTCGAGCACCTCATTCATGCGTGCGGCGTAGTCGCCGCCGAAGACCTGCCGGCCCGCCTCGAGCATGCGGTTCTGGTTCTGCAGGCGGGAGAGGTCGGTGTCCGTGTGATCGAGCATCAGCGCGTTGAGCGCCTTGCCGAGCAGGAAGGGCGCGCTCGCGGAGCGCTGCTCCTGCACGGCCGGCTCCATCGGCGTCGCGCCCGGCGCCGGCCCACGCGCGCGCAGCGAGATCACCGCGACCCGCTCCGCGCCGAGCCGCAGCGCCGGCGAGATCGGCACGTTGTGTCGGAGGCCGCCGTCCAGATACAGCTCGCCGGCGATCGTCACGGCCGGGAAGAGCACGGGGATCGCGGCGGAGGCGAGCGCGTGTTTGGGGCCGACGCGCGTCGAGACCGCGTGCACGTTGGGATCCCGGCTCCAGCTGCGGGGCGGGCCGCCGTGGCGCTGCAGGAACACCGTCGTGCGTCCGCTCGCGACGTGGGTCGCGGTGATCGCGAGCGCCTGCACGTTGCCGTCGCGGATGTTCCGGCCGATCTCCAGCCACGGGATCACGCGGCCGACGACCGCCTCGAGCCCGCGCGAGTCCACCAGTCCGCCGTGCCGGCCGCGGCCGCGCTTGATCGGCACGCGCCCCATCGACTCGCGCAGCACGCGCCAGAGGTCGCCGACGCCGAACGAGAGCACCTCCTCGAGCCGCAGCGAGCGCCAGGTGTCCAGAAACCGCCGCCCCTGCGTCGCCGGCTCGTGGTTCGTGCCGGCGATGAAGCAGGCGTTGATCGCGCCGACGCTCGAGCCGGCGAGGACGTCGATCGCGACGTGGCCGCCCATGTGCTTCGGGAGGACCTCGCGCAGCCACGCGAAGACGCCGGCCTCGTAGGCGCCGCGCGCCGCGCCGCCGCCCAGCACCAGTCCCGTCCGAAGTCGGCGCGCGCCCGGCGCGAAGATCTTGTCGTCCATCGATCGGAGAGCCTACCGCCGCAGCGCGCGGGCCCCGCCTTTTTGGCCGACCCGCGATCACAGCCGCGGCCATGACAGCGGGGCCCGGGTGTGACGGAATGCCCGGCCTTGCGGCCTCCTCTGGCCGCCCGAGGTCATCGATGAGCGTCGCCGTCCCCGACGACAAGAGCGACTACGTCGCCGAATCCAGCCCCACCTCCCACCAGCGCCTGCTGCTCGGCGCGCTCGTGGTCGTCGCGCTCGCGGGCGCCCTCTTCTCGGGCCAGTCGACCTGGGACTTCATGCAGCACCTCGATCGCCAGGTGCACGGCATCCACTGCTCGTTCATCCCGGGCGCGGCCGCGGAGATCGGCGAGTCGGGGTGCCGCGCGGTCATGCTCAGCCCCTACAGCTCCTTCTTCCGCGCGAGCACGTGGGGCGGGATCCCGGTCTCCCTCTGGGCGCTGGCCGTCTTCGCGTACCTCCTGTTCAAGTCGGGCCAGCTCGCGGTCCGGCAGAGCTTCACGAGGCGCGAGGGGATCTTTCTCGCCGCGGCGTGGGCGCTGCCGGCGCTCATGAGCCTGATCTATGGCTGGCTGGCGCTGAGCAAGGTCGAGGCGACGTGCAAGGTGTGTGTGGGCATGTATGTCACCTCCGCGCTCGGCCTCGCGCTCTCGATCGCCGCGGTCGTCCGCGCGCCGCCCGATCCCGAGCACCGCCCGGCTGCCGCGCTCTGGGCCGGCTGGTTCGCGCAGGGCTGCGCCTACGTCGCGATCGCGACGCTCGCGTACCTCGGCTTCGCGCCGGACGCCGTCGCCGCAGCTGGAAAGTCCTGCGGGTCGCTCGTGCAGGAGGGTGATCCCAACGGCGTGCTGCTGCCGCTCGCGACCGTGAAGGGCGGCACCCCGGCGATCGAGGTCCTCGACCCGCTCTGCCCCTCGTGCCGCGCCTTCGACCAGCGCCTGGCGGCCTCCGGCTTCGGGCCGCGGCTCGATCTCAAGGCCGTGCTCTTCCCGCTCGACTCGACCTGCAATTGGATGGTCGACGAGCCGCTGCACCCCGGCGCCTGCGCCGTCAGCGAGGCGCTCCTGTGCGTCGGGCCGCTCAGCAAGAGCGACGCGGCCGGGCAGCAGAAGGCGGTCAACGAGCTGCTCGGCTGGGCCTTCGAGCACCAGGAAGATCTGCGCGCCCAGGCGAAGACCGACGAGAAGGCGATGCGCGCCTCGATCGAGGCGAAGTTCCCGGCGGTCAAGGGCTGCCTCGGCAGCGCGCAGGCGCGCAACCGGCTGGTGAAGAGCCTGCGCTGGGGCGTGGCGAACGCGATCCCCGTCCTCACGCCGCAGCTGTTTATCGGGAAGCAGCGCGTCTGCGACGAGGACACGGATCTGGGGCTCGACTACACGCTCGAGCGGCTGCTGGCGAAGGGAGGCGCGCGATGAACGACAAGGCCGTAGGCGCGGCGCTCTTCCTGGCGCCGCTGATCGCCGTCTCCGTCTTCGTCGCCGCGCAGGGCTCCTCCGCGCAGACGCGCCTCAACGAGCTCGCCGAGCGGCCCTCGGAGGTCGCCATCGCGAGCGCCTCCGAGGACAGCTACTGCACACCTGCGCTCAAGCAGATCGTGCGTCGCGTCGCCTCCTCGTGCGGCCTCATCGCCGGTGAGAGCGGTGGTCGCGGCTGCCAGCCGGCGGACGCAAAGAAGGTGGCGCAGCTCGGCGGCGACGACTTCAACGCCCTCTTCCGCCCGCTCGACAAGCGCGCGCACCTGGTGCAGTTCGACGCCGAGCAGACCGCGCTCGACGAGGGCGCCACCGCGCTCATCGAGAAGGCGTGGGCCGATCAGCGCGGCGCGAGCTTCTTCTTCGTCGTCTCCCGCGCGAGCCCCGACGGCTCGCAGGAGCTCAACGCGCGGCTCTCGCGCGAGCGCGCGGAGAACGTGCTCGGTCACCTCAAGGCGAAGTTCAACGACCCGGAGCTCGAGAAGGAGGTCGGCCTGCTCTGGCTCGGCGAGGACTTCGCGCAGCTCGGTGAGGAGTTCTGCAGCTGGAGCCGCTCCCGCGCGGGCGAGTGTACCGTCAAGGAGATCAACCGCAGCGCGTTCGTCGCGTGGATCGACTGTGCGATCTGACCGAGTCGCCGTCGCCGCCGTGCCTCGCGCGCCGTTCGCCGTCGCCGCCGTGCTGCTCGCCGCGCTCGCCGGCTGTCCCGCCGAGCCCTCCAGCGCGGGGCAGGGCAACAAGGGGCGCTTCGACGCCGTGAAGCCCGGCGCGAAGAAGGCTGCCACCGGCAAGGGCTTCTGCGACGCGAGCTTCCCCGCGACGGGCGAAGGCGCCGTGCGCTTCGAGGCGCCGCCGATGAGGCCGCTGCCGGGCGCGTCGGCGGCGGTGGCTGCGACGGCCGGCGGCTGGCGCTGGGTGAATGTGTGGGCGACGTGGTGTGAGCCCTGCCGCGAGGAGATGGCGCTGCTCGGCCGCTGGCGCGACGCGGCCGCGCGGGACGGCGCGCCGTTCCAGCTCGAGCTGCTCTCCATCGACGCGGAGGCGGCGCAGCCGGTGCTCCAGCAGGCGATCGAGCGGGGGCTGCCCGGGACCGTCACGTGGATCCGTTCGGAGCCGGACGTCGCGACCTTCTTCGAGCAGCTCGGCGTCGGCAAGGACGCCGCGATCCCCATCCAGGCGCTCGTCGATCCGAAGGGCCAGCTGCGATGTGTGCGCGTCGGCGCGGTCCACGATCGCGACTACGGCGTCGTCCGCGGCCTGCTCGCGGGCGGCTGAAAGCGCGGCTCGCGCCGGGCCCGCAGCGTCAATCCGCGTGCGTGCGGTCCTCGTGCGTGCGGTCCTCGTGCGTGCGGTCCTCGTGCGTGCGCTCCTCGTGCGTCCGGTCGCGCGCCGAGGTCGGGCCGAGGAAGGGCGCGAACTCGTGGCGCTCGTCCGCCGCGCCGTCGCTCGTCACGGTGACCTCGATCCGGAACGGCTTCGCCCAGTCGTCCTCCTCCACCGTCACGAAGATCGGCGCCCGGAAGCTCCCCAGCGAATCGACGCGGATCTCCGGAATGGGGATCTGGAAGCGCGCCTCGACGGGCGCCTTCGCCGAGATCCGGAAGGTGGCCGGCTCCGGCAGCTTGTTGACGAGGTGCAGCTCGTAGAGGTTGCGGATCTTGCCTCCGTCGAGCACGTACGGCGCCCCGCGCACGCGCAGCAGGTTCGCCTCGTACGGCACGCGGAAGAAGAGGCTCAGGAGCAGCCCGCCGAAGGCCGCGGAGAAGACCGCCACATAGACGAGCAGGCGCGGCCGGAGGATCTTCCGCGGGAGCTTCGCGAGCCCCTGCAGCGACTCGTACCGGACGAGCCCCCTGGGCTTGCCGATCTTCGTCATCACCTCGTCGCACACGTCGATGCACTGCGCGCAGCCGACACACTCGAGCTGGACGCCGTTGCGGATGTCGATGCCCGTCGGGCAGACCGTCACACAGCGCTTGCAGTCGATGCAGTCGCCGAGCTTCGGCGCGTCGACCGGCACGCTCTTCTTGAGGAAGCCGCGCGGCTCGCCGCGGTCCTTGTCATACAGGATCGTGATCGTGTCCCGATCCTGCAGCACGGACTGGAGGCGCCCGTACGGGCAGAGGATCACGCAGGTCTGCTCACGGAACC
>CAYHCR010000274.1:0-5628 GCA_964354895.1 uncultured Myxococcales bacterium
ACCGGCATGGCGCTGGAGGAGCTCGATCCGTCGATGCCGCCGCACGCCGACCTCGTGGAGATCCAGGCGGCGGCGCGGCGCTCGGCGGAGCTCACGCGGCAGCTGCTGGCGTTCGCGCGCAAGCAGTCGATCCGGCCGGTCTCGCTCGACCTGAACGCGACCGTGACCGGCATGCGCAAGATGCTCCAGCGGCTGCTGGGAGAGGACATCGAGTTCCAGTGGCGGCCCGGCGAGGCGCTCTGGTCGATCAAGGCAGATCCCTCGCAGCTCGATCAGATCCTCGCCAATTTGTGCGTGAACGCGCGGGACGCCATGGTCGGCGGCGGCCGCCTCACGGTCACGACGGGCAACGTGACCCTCGACGAGGCCTGGTGCGCGAGCCGCCCGGAGGCCGCGCCCGGCGACTACGTGCAGCTCACGGTGGCCGACAGCGGCGCAGGCATGGACGCGGAGACGCTCACCCACCTCTTCGAGCCGTTCTTCACGACCAAGATGATGGGGAAGGGGACGGGGCTCGGCCTCGCGACCGTCTACGGCATCGTCAAGCAGGGCCGCGGCTTCCTCGACGTCGTCAGCGCGCTCGGCGCAGGCACGACGTTCACGGTCTACCTGCCGCGCCATGAGGGGTCGGCGTGGAAGGCGGGGCCCGAGGTTCCGTCGGCGGCCGATCCGCGGGGCCACGAGACCATCCTGCTCGTGGAGGACGAGCCGGGGATGCTTCGGGTCACGCGGCTCCTGCTCGAGCGGCAGGGCTACACGGTGCTGTTCGCGGCGACGCCGGGCGACGCGCTCCGGCTGCTCGATACGCACGAGGGGCCGCTCCACCTGCTCCTGACCGACGTGGTGATGCCGCAGATGAACGGGGCGGAGCTCTCCACGCGCGTGGCCGCGCTCCGACCGGCGATGAAGCACCTCTTCATGTCGGGCCACACAGCAAACATCATCGAGCGGCGCGGCGTGCTGGGCGAGGGGGTGAACTTCCTCCCCAAGCCATTCAGCCGGACGGAGCTGGCGACGGCGGTCCGCGCGGCGCTCGATCGGCCGTGAGCGGGCTTGCGGCGATCGACGGGCGAGGGCAGGCTCCCCACCCCGCACCGTGAAGGAGATCACCGTGGCGCTCCCCAAGCAGGGCCGCTCGCCGGCCGACGTGCTCGCCTCGCTCGACACCATGCGCGAGAGCGACGCCGACTGGCGCCGTGGCCGCACCTTCAGCCTCGTCTACTGGGCGACCGACGAGCACACCAAGCTGCTGCACGACGCCTACGGCCGCTTCTTCATGGAGAACGGCCTCAACCCGATGGCGTTCCCGTCGCTGCGGCGCTTCGAGACGGAGGTGCTCGCGACGGCCGCAGAGCTCTTCCACGGGCCCGACGCCGTGGGCAGCATGACGACCGGCGGCACCGAGTCGATCCTGATGGCGGTGAAGGCGGCCCGCGAGTGGGCGCGCGCGAACAAGCCGCACGTCACGCGGCCGAAGATGCTCGTGCCGACCACCATCCATCCGGCGTTCGAGAAGGCGGCGCACTACTTTACGGTCGAGGCCGTGCACATGCCGGTCGGCGCCGACTTCCGCGTCGATCTGGCGAAGGCGGAGGCGCTGCTCGACGACGACGTGATCCTGATCGTGGGTTCGGCGCCCTCCTACCCGCAGGGCGTGATCGATCCGATCCCGGCGCTGGCGGCGCTCGCGAAGTCCCGCGGGATCCTCTGCCACGTCGACGCCTGTCTGGGCGGGTTCCTGCTGCCCTTCGTGGAGCAGCTGGGCCGGCCGGTCGACCCCTGGGACTTCCGCGTGGACGGCGTCACCTCGATCTCCGCGGACCTGCACAAGTATGGCTTCGCCGCGAAGGGCGCCTCGTGCGTGCTGTATCGCGACCGCGCCCTGCGCAAACACCAGTTCTGCTCGTACTCCCGCTGGCCGGGCGGGCTGTGGGCCTCTCCGTCGATGACCGGCACGCGCGCGGGCGGCGCGCTCGCGGCGGCGTGGGCCTGTATGCAGCACCTCGGGGAGGACGGGTATCTCGCCCAGGCGAAGGAGATCCTCGCCACGACCGATCGCTTCCTCGAAGGGATCCGGGCGATCCCGGAGCTGCAGGTGATGGGCGCGCCGGTGATGAGCGTGTTTGGCTTCACGAGCGACGTCGTCGACGTCTACGGGCTCGGGGACGCCATGGAGGCCCTCGGCTGGAAGCTCGACCGCCTGATGGATCCGCCGGGGCTGCACTGCATGATCACGCCGGTCCACGCGCCCGTCATCGGCGAGTTCCTCGCGGACCTGCGCAGCTGCATCGGGCGCCTGCAGGCCGGGGAGCCCGCCCCGGACGGCTCGGCGGCGATGTACGGGATGATGGGCTCGCTGCCGGATCGTGGCGCTGTGGATGACATCCTCAAGGACTTCCTGGACGGTCTCGGATGAAGAAGAGCCTGCCGACGAGCTTCGCGAACCTCGCGGCGCTGACGAAGCTGCCATACTTCACGCCCGGCCTCGACGGCGAGCTCGTGATGGAGCCGTCGATCGGAAAGGCGATCGACGTCCACGCGCACCTCTGCCAGGGGCCGATCGGCCGCCGGACGGAGCTGCTGCGGCAGCGCACGGAGCGCACGGAGGAGTATCTCCCGCCGGACGCGGCGCTCGACTGCGAGGTCTACGCCAACCGGAATTTCACGCCGGCGCGGCTCAAGGAGCTCAAGCAGGATCTGGTCTTCCGCACGATGGCGCGCTCGAAGATCAAGTCGACGCACACGGTGCCGAACCTGCAGCGACGCATGAAGGCGCTCGGCATCGCGCGCAGCTGCATCCTGCCGATCGAGTCGCCGATCGGGCCCTCCAGCACGAGGCTCATGCGGGAGGCGACGCAGGGCGCGAGCGACCTGCTCTGCTTCGGCTCCGTCCATCCGCTGCAGCGCGACCCGGGGGCGCGCGTGACGGCGCTCGTCGCGACCGGCGCGCGCGGCATCAAGTACCACCCGGCCGTGCAGCTGCGGCCGCCGAACGCGACGCGCGCCCTCCCGATCTACCGGGCCGCCGGCGCGGCGAAGGTGCCGGTGCTCTGGCACTGCGGCCCCGTCGGCATCGAGCTCGCGCTCGGTCGCCGCTACTCGCAGGTGAAGCTCTACGAGCAGCCGATCGCCGAGTGCCCGGAGACGACCTTCGTGCTCGGTCACTCCGGCGCGCTGCAGTTCGAGGAGGCGGTGAAGCTGCACCAGCGCTACCCGAACGCCTGGCTCGAGGTGAGCTGCCAGGGGCTCGTCGGGCTGCGACACGTGCTCGAGCGCTGCGATCCGGCGCGCGTGATGTGGGGCACGGACTGGCCCTTCTACCACCAGGCGTTCGGACTGGCAAAACTGCTCATCGCGACGGAAGGGATGCAGGCGCTGCGGCCGAAGATCCTCCGCGAGAACGCCGCGCGGCTCTTCGGCCTCGCGCCGGCGGCGATCGCCTGACCCCTCGGGCGACTTGACGGACGCCGTCCGTTCGTACTGAGGTTCCTCCGCTCTAACGGAGGAACCTCCATGTCGCGCATCTACGAAGACAACTCCCGCTCCATCGGCCACACCCCGCTCGTCGCGCTCTCGCGGCTCACCAAGGGCGCGCACGCCCGCGTGCTCGCGAAGATCGAGGGCCGAAACCCCGCCTACTCCGTGAAGTGCCGCATCGGCGCCGCGATGGTCTGGGACGCGGAGGCGCGCGGCGTGCTCAAGCCGGGCAAGACGATCCTCGAGGCGACGAGCGGCAACACGGGCATCGCGCTGGCGTTCGCGGCGGCCTCGCGCGGCTATCCGTGCGTGCTGACGATGCCGGACACGATGAGCATGGAGCGCCGCAAGGTGCTCGCGGCGTTCGGCGCGCAGCTGGTGCTCACGCCCGGCGCGAACGGCATGAAGGGCGCGATCGCGAAGGCGGAGGAGCTGTACGCGGCGGAGCCGGAGAAGTACGTGCTCATGCAGCAGTTCGACAACCCTGCGAACCCGGCGATCCACGAGAAGACGACGGGCCCGGAGATCTGGGAGGACACCGACGGCAACGTCGATGTGTTCGTGGCGGGTGTCGGCACGGGCGGCACGATCACCGGTGTGTCGCGCTACCTCAAGCTGACCAAGGGGAAGAAGCTCCTGACCGTCGCGGTCGAGCCCTCGCAGTCGCCGGTGATCTCGCAGACCCGCGCCGGGCAGCCCATCGCGCCGGCCCCGCACAAGATCCAGGGCATCGGCGCCGGCTTCGTCCCGAAGAACCTCGATCTCTCGCTGGTGGATCGGGTCGAGCAGGTCTCGAGCGAAGACGCGATCGCGATGGCGCGGCGGCTCGCGAAGGAGGAGGGCATCCTCGTCGGGATCTCCTGCGGCGCGGCCGTCGTCGGCGCGCTGCGGCTCGCGTTTGATCCGTCGTTCGCCGGCAAGACGATCGTGACCGTGCTGCCGGACGCGGGCGAGCGGTACCTGAGCGGGGCGCTGTTCGAGGGCCTCTTCACCGAGGTCGAGCAGATGAAGGCGTCGCCGGTTACGCTGTAGCCCTCCCGCGGCCGGGGCTCGGTTCGAGCCCCGCCGACGGACCTCTGGGGCACGGGTATGGCGGACGGAAACGGCGAGCTGCAGCAGGTGGTCGAGGCGATGCTCCAGTCGTACCGGAGCAACCAGAGCGGCCACCACCTCAACCGGAAGTATCTCCCGTCCCGCGGCGAGATCCTCGAGACGATCGAGCTGCTGCTGCAGCTCTTCTATCCGGGCTACTACGGCCGGCAGGATCTCTCCGACGAGAACCTCGGCTATCACGTGGGCGGGCTGCTCGTGCAGCTGCGCAGCAAGCTCGTGGCGCAGATCGAGCTCTGTCTCTGCTCGCTCGCCGAGCAGCGGGGCGACGTGCCGCCGTGCCGCGACGAGGCGGCGAAGCTCTCCAACGCGCTGCTGGCAAAGCTGCCCGAGCTGCGGGCGCGGCTGCTGCAGGACGTGCAGGCGGCCTACGACGGAGACCCCGCGGCCACCAGCCTCGACGAGGTGATCCTCAGCTACCCGGGGCTCCTCGCGGTGACCGTGCACAGGTTCGCCCACGAGGTCCACAAGGCGGGCGTGCCGCTCATGCCGCGGATCATGTCGGAGTGGGCGCACACCAAGACGGGCGCCGACATCCACCCCGGCGCGACGATCGGCGATCGCTTCTTCATCGATCACGCGACGGGCGTCGTGATCGGCGAGACGAGCCACCTCGGCGCCGGCGTGAAGCTCTACCAGGGCGTCACGCTCGGGGCGCTCTCCCACCCGCGCGACGAGTCGGGGCGCGTCATCCGCAACACCAAACGCCACCCGACCGTCGAGGACGGCGTCACGATCTATGCCTCTGCGTCGATCCTCGGCGGAGACACGGTGGTGGGGGAAGGTTCGCTGGTCGGCGGCTCGGTCTTCCTCACCCGGAGCGTGCCGCCGAAGTCGCGCGTCGCCGTGAAGCCGCCGGAGCTCTTCGTGCGGACCAATGAGGGCTTCATCCCGAACTGGGAGATCTGAGCCATGCAGCTGCCCGTCACGCTCCTCTACGGCGGCCTCACCGCGGCGCTCGTCGCAGGCCTCGGCCTGCATGTATCGCTTGGCCGGGTCTCCGAGAAGCAGGGGATCGGCCAGACCGGCTCCTCCAGGCTG
>CAYHCR010000275.1:0-5611 GCA_964354895.1 uncultured Myxococcales bacterium
GCCACGTCTCCGAGACGGAGCCCGACCTCGACTGCGGGGGGTGTCGGGGTGACCGCTGCAACGCGCACGCCTGCCGATGCGGGGAGCGCCGCATGACCGGCCTCGACGTCGATCTCGACCCGGAGGCGACCGTGCACAGCTGGGAGCTCGACACGTTCCTGCGCGATGGCGAGGTCTGGGCGATCTTCGCGACGAGCGCGCACAACGGCAACGGCGGCACGAACGACGAGTTCGAGAGCCTCGTCACGGGGCGCCTCTCGAATCCCTACGAGATCGAGCCGCGAAGCTTGTCGCACCTGCCCGGTACGCTCGGCCCGCGCGGCTACGTCAGCCATCCGCAGGTCCGGCCGGACGCGCGGGAGCTCGCGTTCCACGCCAGTTGGCCGGACGCGAACTGGATGGACAACGAGCTCTACGTCGCGGTCTTCGACGGGACGGCGTGGCTGCCGCCTGCGTTGCTGCGCGGGCTCGACGAGGCCGAACCGGACTTCGCGCTCAGCGCCCCGATCTGGCTCGACGATCGCACGTTGCTCGTCGCGCGAGATCCGCCGAGTACGCCTCTGCCCCGCCCGGCGCTCGTCCAGCGCCCGACGGCCGAGCCGGGGGACGTCCGCTTCGCGCTCCTCGAGACGGACGTCTGGGACGACCCGAAGGAGGACGGCTACGCGTACAGCCTCACCTCGTTCACGGTCTCCTGCGATCGGACCCGGTTGATCTACGTGCGGGAGAGCAGCGCGAGCGTGCAGCTCCGCCGACGAACGTTCACGTGGGACGGGACGCACCTTACGGTCGGCCCGCCCGAGCCGTACCCGAGCTGGGCGGCCGAGAGTCGTGCCGTGCCCGCGCCGGGCGCACCGGACATCTGGCAGACCCAGTCGCTCGAGGAGCACGCCGACTGTGCCGTGAAGGTCCGCTACACCACGGCGTTCGTGACGGGCGAGATCTTCGCGCTCGACGACAGCGTCACCTGCCCCTGATCACGCGCCCGTGGCCGCGAACCGCACGATCGGCGTCTTCGCGGCCACGCCCTTGAGCTGCGCCTGCTCCGGCGTGCCGCGCAGCTTTGCGCGCGTGACGACCTCGCTCATGCCCGGCAGCTGCAGCGTCGAGGCCGTGACGACGATCTCCGCCGCCTCCGCGAGCCCCTGCACGCGCGCCGCGATGTTCACGGTCTGCCCGAAGTAGTCGAGCCGCTCGTTGGAGTCGACGGCGAGCGCGGGCCCCGTGTGCAGGCCGATCTTCAGGAGCAGATCGCCCGCCCCTCCGACCTTCCCGATCCGCTCGTTCATCTCTGCGGCGGCCGCGAGCGCGGGCGGGGCGTCAGCAAAGCTTGCCATGATCGCGTCGCCGATCGTCTTGACGATCGCGCCGCCGTGGCCCGCGACGATCCCGCGCAGCAGCTCGAAGTGCTCGCGCACGAGCGCGAAGGCGCGGAAGTCCCCGATGCGGTCGTACATCTCGGTGGAGCCCTTCAGATCCGTGAAGAGCAGCGTCAGCGACTTGAATTGCAGCCCCGACTCGCTCGGCAGGCTCTCCGTGCGGAAGAGCTCGCGGAAGGTCTGCGACGTCAGGATCCGCTTGCCGGTGAGGTACGGGTCGCGCTCGATCATCGGCCCGGGCAGCAGCGACGGATCGGCGATGAGCCGCGCGATCACCTCGGGCGGCGGGCGCGGATCCTTGCGGATCGCGACCAGCGTGGCGGTGCCGGTCTTGTTGCGAAGCGAGATCCGGACGGGCCCCGGCTCGACCTCGAGGGAGGAGGGCACGACACCGCCGTCCTGCACCTCGAGCTCCGCCTCGCGAACGCCGGCGCCCGCCCGCGCGCGCACGCGGGCGACCTGGTGGTGCGCGGCGATCACGACGTCGTACGGCTCGCCATCGACGAGCGTGGCGGCGAGCGTCGCGTGGCCGTTCTCGGCGAGCGCGCAGGAGGCGAGCAGCAGCTCGGCGACCCGATCCTTCATCTGCGGCTTGAACGCGACGCTCGGGGAAAAAATGAGCGGCAGCGCGTCGTGCAGGCCGAGCGTCGCCGGATCGTCGTAGCGCAGCCGCCGCACGGACGGCGAGACGCGGAACGCGACCTCGATCGAGTCGTCGGCGGCGGACGCGAACGGTACGCCGCAGAGCTTGCATTCGCTCGAGCCGTGCAGGGTGCGCAGGCCGGCGGGCGTGGTCAGCATCGCCGAGCAGATCGGGCAGAGCACGCCCCACGTGAGCTCGAAGACGCCCGCGTGCGCGGCGTGCAGCAGCAGCTCGAACGCCACGGCCTCGGAGAGCCCCGTCGCCTGCGAGAGCCGCCAGGGGTTCGTGCGGAAGAGCTGCTCGTCATCGCCCTCGCGCACGAGCCGCTCGACCGCGCGGATCGCCTCGTCGGGCAGGCCGGAGGAGCGGCGGATGGCGTCGAGGCGATCGTTCAGCGAGGCGTGGACGGCCATGTGGGGCTCCGCAGTGAAGGCGTCGCACGAACCTAGCGCCGAAGCCCCGCGCGCGCCCCGCCGCCCGCGCGTAGACTGCGCGCCCCATGAACACCTTCCTGATCGAGGGCGGCCGGCCTCTGAACGGCGAGATCACCGTCGCGGGCAACAAGAACGCCGCGCTGCCGATGCTCGCGGCGACGCTCCTCTCCGAGGAGCCCGTCACCCTGACGAACCTCCCGGGCATCCGCGACGCGCGGGTGATGCGCGACGCGCTCGCGTCCGTGGGCGCCTCCGTCACGGAGGAGGGTCCGGGGCGCGCGACGATCCACGCCAAGCAGATCTCGACGACGAGGCCGGATCCGCAGATCTGCCAGCAGATGCGCGCGAGCTTCGTGCTCGCCGGTCCGCTGCTCGCCCGCGAAGGACACGCAGAGCTGTCTGCGCCCGGCGGCGATCGCATCGGCCGGCGCCCCGTGGACACGCACATCCACGCCTTCCGCGCGCTCGGCGCCGAGGTCGAGGTGCGGCCCGATCGCTACCTGATGCGCGCGCCCAAGGGCCTGACGGGCTGCGATCTCTTCCTGGACGAGATGAGCGTGATGGCGACCGAGAACGTCGTCATGGCGGCGACGCTCGCGCGCGGCACCACGATCCTGCGCAACGCCGCGAGCGAGCCGCACGTGCAGGATCTCTGCCGGATGCTCGTCGCGATGGGGGCGCGCATCGAGGGGATCGGGAGCAACACGCTCACCATCGAGGGCGTCGCAAAGCTGCACGGTGCGACGGCCTCGGTCGGCCCGGACTATCTGGAGGTCGGCAGCTTCATCGCGCTCGCCGCGGTGACGAAGGGCGCGATCCTCATCAAGAACGCCCGTCCGGCCGATCACCGCGTGACGGCCGTGGCCTTCGGCAAGCTCGGCGTGCGCTGGGAGGTGCGCGGCGACGACCTCTTCGTGCCGGCGGACCAGGAGCTCGTGGTGCAGGACGGGCTGCACGGCGCGATCCCGCAGATCCACGACGCGCCGTGGCCCGGGTTCCCTGCAGACCTGACCTCGATCGCCCTCATCCTCGCGACGCAGGCCCGCGGCACGAGCCTCATCCACGAGTGGATGTACGAGAGCCGGCTCTACTGGGTGGATCGCCTGATCTCGATGGGCGCCAAGGTCATCGTCTGCGATCCGCACCGCGCGGTCGTCATTGGACCGGCAAAACTATACGGTTCGACGGTCAGCAGCCCCGACATCCGGGCCGGCATGGCGCTGCTGATCGCGGCGCTCGCGGCGGAGGGTCCGAGCACGATCCACAACGCGCAGCAGATCGACCGCGGCTACGAGCGCATCGAGGAGCGGCTCTCGGCGCTCGGCGCGCGCATCGAGCGGGTCGAGGCGCGGGGGGTCTGAGAACCGATCGCCCGTCGGCCGCGTAGGCCACGGCATGAGCGCGACATTCGGAGGCACGATGGGCGGCGAGCGGAAGGTCTACGAGCCGGAGGTCCTCCCGGCCGAACCGATGCCTGGCGCGCGTGCTCGCGGGCCGATGGCGGGCGCGCCGAGCGCGGCCCCGAGCGCCGTCATCGCGAAGCGCAACCTCTCGACGATCGTGCCGTTCGTGATCGCCGGCTTCGCGCTGATCTACGTGCTCTCGCCGGTGGATCTCATCCCGGACGTGATCCCCGTGCTCGGCTGGCTCGACGATCTCGTCATCGGCGCAGGCGGCCTCACGGCCACCGCGTGGGGCGTCTTCCGGATGCTGCAGCAGAAGGTCACGGCCCCCCGCGTCTGAACCGGCCGGCCCGCGCGGGCGCTACTGGTTCGAGGCGACGCGCACCTCGTGCTTCGCCCAGGCGATGCCGCCGCGCAGGTCCCGCACGACCGAGTAGAGGAACACCCGCCCGCCTTCGGGGATCGGCTCGTCCTCCAGATCCCGCGGGGCGAGCCACGCCTGCAGCTCACCCGGGCCGCGCGTGCGCAGCTTGTCGAGCGTGCCGGCGGTCGTGAACCACGAGTAGAGCCACTCTTCGCTCTCCACGCCGAGCGCGTCGCCGCCGACGTCGCGGCGCGTGAAGGACTGGAAGACCGACGTCTGCGGCCGCGGCGCGCCGGCCTCGTCGAGCGCGGGCGCCGGCAGCCGGGGCAGCAGATCGGCCACCTGGCCCGGCACCCACGTCGCCTGCTCGGGCAGGGGCTCGGTCAGCGCTGCGGGGAGCGGCGCGCCGCCCGCCGTGACCCCCGGCAGCGCGGGGTTCACGTTCGGCGCGTCGTCGTCGTCAGGCCCGCGGAGCTTGATCCGCTTGATGACGAGCACGTTCTCCCGGGTCTCGAGCAGCCCGAAGAGCCGCGCGGGCAGCTCTGCCTGCAGCGCCGCCGGATCGCCGAGCAGGTCGACGCCGCCGAGCAGCTCTGCGGGGCTGGCGGCGATCGCGATCGCGACGACCGTCACGTTGAGCCCGGTCACGCGCGACGGCACGCCCGCCGGCAGCCGATCGAGGCGCAGCTGCGGCGGGAGCGTGTAGGTCGGCAGGGGCAGCGGGACGGTGGAGGCCGGATTGTCCGGATCCAGCTGGATCATCGCGGGGCCGCAGCCGGCCTCCTGGCTGCAGACCTCGAGGCCCGCGAGCGAGATCGGCGGGATGCCCGCCGGAGCCGCTGCGCCGCCCGAACCACCCGCGCCGCCCGCGCCGCCCGCGCCGCCCGCGCCGCCCGCGCCGCCTGGAGGACCACCCGCACCGCTGCCCGCGAGCACGCCGCCGAGCTGCGAGGGATCCTTCAGTGAGGCGATCTGCGTGCAGGCCGAGCCGAACGGATCGAGCGGGTCCGGCGTGCAGGCGAGATAGACCACCGTGATGACGCGGGACGGATCTCCGAGCCCCGCCGGATCCGCCACGAGCGAGGAGAGCCGGGCGCGATCGGGCATCCGCGGCGCGCTGCCGTCGAGCGGCAGCGGCTCGATCTCCGGCGGCTCCGCCTGCACGGCGAGCACGCGGAGCTTGTCGACGTAGGAGGCGGGCTTGAAGTCGGGGCCGCAGGCGGCGAGCGCGACGGGGAGCAGCAGCAGGGAGGCTCGCTTCATCTTCAGTACTCCGCTCGCACACCGAGCGACGGGATGATCGGCAGCGAAGAGAGCGGCACGCGCTCGGTGAAATCGTAATTCCACCGCTGCGCCTCCGCATTGCTCGCGTTCGTTACGTTCTGCAC
>CAYHCR010000276.1:0-5607 GCA_964354895.1 uncultured Myxococcales bacterium
GTCGCGCTCCGCGATCGCGGTCTTCGCCTCCCCGCGGATCCGGTCGCGCTCCGCGATCGCCGCCTTCGCCTCGCCGAGGATCCGGTCGCGCTCCGCGATCGCCGCCTTCGCCTCCCCGACGAACTTGTCCCGCGCCGCGATCCCCGCCCGCGCCTCCGCGAGCGCGTGATCTTTCTGGGGCCCGGTGCTCTGCGCGTCGAGCAGCGCGCGCGCCTGATCGGCGATCGCCGCCTTCGCGTCGGCCGCCTCCTTCGTCGCGCGATCTGCGCGCTGCTTCCAGTCCGAGGCCGCCTTGCGCGCCTGCTCGAGCGCGGTGTCCCGCTCGCCGCCGCGCGAGAGCGTCTGGTCGAGCTCGCTCCGCAGCGCCTCGAGCTCGCGCCGGCGGTCGTTCGCCTCGACGTCGTGCTCGCCGAGCGCCTCCCGCGCGTCCGTCAGCTCCGCCCGCAGCGCGTCGCGCTCCGTCTGCGCGGCGGTCGCCGCCGTCCGCGCAGCGTCGAGCTCCGTCTTCGCCGCCTCGAGCCGCGCGGTCGACACCTCGGCCGCCCGGTCGAGCCGCGAATTCGCCTCGCCCTGCGCCCGCTGGATCTCCTCGCGCGCCCGCTGCCGGAGCGCCTCGGCGTCCCGCTGCAGCTCGGCCGCCCGCGCCCGCGCGCCCTCCGACTCCTGCCGCGCGTCGGACAGCTCTGCCGATCGCTCCTCCGCCTGCCCGCGCAGGAGCGTCGACTCCTCGGCCAGATCGTCGCAGCGGACCGTCGCGTCGTGCAGCCGCGAGGAGAGCTCGTGCAGCTGTGCCGCCTGCGCGGCCATCGCCTCGTCGCGCACCGCGAGCGTCGCCTGCAGCGAGCCGACCTCGTCGCGCAGCGCCTCGGCCGTCCGCCCGGCCGCGTCCGTCCTCGCCGCGCCCGCCGCCTGCTCCTCGGCCTGCCGCTCGCGGAGCTCCTCGAGCTCGCCCTCGAGCCGGCCCTGGGCCGCCGAGAGCTCCGTCTCCCACGCGCTCGCTTTGGTCTGCAGCGCCAGCCGAGAGGCCGCGCGCTCGGACTCGAGCGCCTCGGTCGACGCGCTCCGGAGCGCCGCGAGCTCATCGCCGAGCGCCGCCTGCGCCGCCGCTGCCGATGCCCGGAGCGCCGCGAGCTCGCCCGCGATCGCCGCGTGCGAAGCCCCCGCCACCGCGCGCGACTCGTCCAGATCCTGCGCGAGCCCCGCCGCCTTCGCCCGCTCGCCCACCAGCGCGTCGCGCAGCTCCCGCAGCTCGGCGAGCCCGCGATCCGCCGCCGCGTCGAGCTGCTCTTTGGCCGCCCGGAGCGCGACGAGCCCGTCCTCCGCCTCCTGGGCCCGCTTCTCGGCCTCGGCGATGCGCGTGCTCCACGCCTTGTCCGACTCCTCGCGCTCGTGCAGCGAATCGTTGAGCACCTCGGAGAGGCTCTTGCCGCGGGTCTCCGCGTCCTCGAGCTTCGCGGCGAGCGAGCCGGCGCGCTCCTTCTGCTCCGAGAGCCGCCCCTCCAGATCCGGCACGCGCTTGTTCGCGGCGTCGAGCCCCTTCGCCGTCTCCTCGAGCTCGGCGGAGAGCTGCTGCACCTGGCGCAGCTTGCCGTCGCGCTCCTGCGTCACCTCCGCGAGCTGGCCGGTCAGCTTTGCCAGCTCGGCGTCGCGCTCGAGGAACAGCGGCCGGGCGCGCGCGATCTGCTCGTCGCGGATCCGCATGCGCTCGCGGAAGAAGCGCAATTTCTCTTCGGGCGACGCGGTCATCGGCAGGCGCGGCTCGGGCCCCGCCTCGAAGAACGGATCCGCGCCGGGGCGGGGCAAGGTGGCGCTCGTCGGGGCCGCGGCCGGACCCGTCGGGGCAGCGCGGGGCGGGAGCGGCGGCGGCTTGGGCAGCGGCGGCGGCATCGAACCGGTCGGGCGCGGCGCCTCCAGCGCAGCCGCGGGCGCGGCGGTCCCGAGCGAGGCGTCGACGCCCAGGAAGCGCGCGAGCACCTGCGTGACGTCCTCGGGGAGCACCGGCTTGCGGAGGTACTCGTCCGCGCAGGTGCGAGACGCCTTGTGCGCCTCGACCGCCTCGGCCGTCGCCTCCTGCGAGACGACGACGATCGGCAGGTCGGTCAGCCCGGGCGTCCGCTTGATCTTGTTGCAGACCGCGAAGACGTTCCGGTCCGGAAGATCACACAGGACGACGACGTCCGGCCGGGCCTGCCTGGCCCGGGAGATCGCCTGCGCGTCGTCAGTGGTGACGGAGGGGCTGACCCCGGCGCTGGCGAGCAGCTGCGAGAGCCGCTCGGCGAACGCCGCGTCGGCATCGAGGATGAGGACGCGCTTCTCCACGAAGAAGCCTTCCTGGTGGTCGGGACGCCGCAGCGTAGCACGCGCTCCGGCGGCCGCCGTATTCCTGACCGCGTTCGATCGCGTCGGGGGTTTCGCTCGGCGCGCGGGCGGGCTAGTTCCCTCCGATCCCGCCTCGCATCGGAGCCTCCTTGCGCCATGTCCTCGGCAACGGCCTGACCCTCCTCACGCAGAGCGTGCACGCCGCGCCCGTCGTCGCGGTGCAGGTCTGGGTCGCGGTCGGCTCGGCCGACGAGCGCGCGGGCGAGGCGGGGCTGGCACACCTGCACGAGCACATGCTCTTCAAGGGCACGGCGCGCAGGGGACCGGGGAAGATCGCCCGCGAGATCGAGGCGCACGGCGGCGAGATCAACGCGTGGACGAGCTTCGACCAGACCGTCTACCACGTGGTGATCGCCTCCCGGTTCTTCGAGCAGGGGCTCGACGTGCTCGCGGACGCGGTGACGAACGCGGCCTTCGACGAGCAGGAGCTCGCGCGCGAGGTCGAGGTCGTCTGCGAGGAGATCAAGCGCGCGCAGGACACGCCCGGCCGCCGCGTCGCCCGCGAGATGTTCGGACAGGCGTTCGCCGCTCACCCGTACGGCAAGCCGGTGATCGGCACCGAGGCCTCCGTCCGCGGCTTCCGCCGGGACGACGTGCTCGCCTTCTACAGGCGCCACTACGTGCCGGGCGCCACGACGGTCGTGATCGTCGGGGACGTCGAGGAGGCCGTGGCGCAGCGCGCGGTGGAGCGCCACCTGGGACGCTTTGCCGGCCTTCGGACGGAGCGGCCGGCGCGGCCGATCGAGCCGCCCCGCCGCGGCCTGCGCGTGAAGCTCAGCAAGGAGAACGTGAAGGAGGCGCACCTGTCGATCGCGTGGGGCGCGCCGGCGATGCTCGATCCCAGCCTCCCGCACCTCGAGCTCGCCGCGGCGGTGCTCGGTCACGGCAGCTCCTCGCGGCTCGTCCAGGAGGTGCGGCGCGAGAAGCGGCTGATGAAGGAGGTCCACGGCTACGCCTGGACGCCGCATGATCCGGGGCTCTTCGTGGTGGGCGGCACGACCGAAGCCGGGAAGGTGCTGCCGGCGGTCGAGGAGCTGCTCGCGCAGGCCTACCGGCTGCGGAGCGAGGAGGCCGGCGTCGCAGAGCTGTCCGTCGCCAAGCGCCTGCTGGAGTCGGACGCGATCTGGCAGCGGGAGACCGTGCAGGGCATGGCGCGGCGGCTGGGCTGGATGGAGACGGTCGCCGGCTCGCTGGAGTTCGAGGAGCAGTTTCGCAAGGCGCTGCACGCCGCCAGCGGCGAGGACGCGCGCGCGGCGGCGGCGCACCACCTCGATCCCGAGGGCGTGACGCTCGTCGCCGTGGTGCCCGAGGACGCGCCGGTCGACGAGGCCGCGCTGCGGGACGCGCTCCAGCAGGCCGGCGAGCGCTCGCTTGGGGCGCCGCGGAGTCGGCGCAGTGGTCCTCCGTCGCCCGTCGCGTTCGATCCGACCGGCCGCGGCAGCGCGAAGCCGGGGGCGCGGGGCGTCGTCTCACGCACGCTCGGCAACGGCGCGCGGATCTTCGTGCAGCCGGAGGCCTCCGTCCCGATCGTCGCCGTGCGCTCGGCGTGGGAGGGCGGGCTGCGCACGGAGGACGAGGCGATCAACGGCCTGCACCCGCTGCTCGCGCGGCTCGTGAACAAGGGCACCACGCATAAGAGCTCGCGCGAGGTCGCCGCCGAGGCCGACGCGCTCGGCGCCGCGATCGCGGGCGTAGCGGGGCGCAATTCGTTCGGCGTGCGCGGGGATTTCCTCGCCGCGGCCTTCGAGCCGAGCCTGCGCCTCTTCGCGGACTGCATGACGACGCCGGCCTTCGCGGAGCCCGAGGTCGACCGCGAGCGGGCGCTGCTCGCGCAGGAGATCCACGCGCGCGAGGACAATCCCTCGGGGATCGCCTTCCAGCTCTTCTCGCGGGCGCTCTGGGAGACGCACCCGTACCGGCTCGATCTCTCCGGCACGGAGGCGTCGGTCTCCGCGCTCACGCCGGCGAGACTGCACGAGGCCTACCGGGAGCGCTTCACGGCCGACAAGCTCGTCTTTACGGTGGCCGGCGACGTGGATCCGGCGCGCGTCTTCGCGCTCACCGAGGAGCTCTTCGACGGGATCCCCGCGCGCGGGCGGAGCTTCGCGGCGCCCGCGCTCGAGGCGGCGCCCACGCAGCCGCGCCGCGCGGGGAAGCGGCTCGACAAGCAGCAGGCGCACCTCGTGGTGGGCGGCCAGGGGCTCTCGCTGCGGGATCCGCGCAAGCCGGCGCTCGAGGTGCTCACCAGCGTGCTCGCGGGGCAGGGCGGCCGGCTCTTCGTCGAGCTGCGCGACAAGCGCTCGATGGCCTACTCCGTGACGGCCTTCAGCGTGGAGGGCGTCGATCCCGGGTACGTCGCGGTCTACATCGGCTGTTCGCCGGAGAAGGCCGCGGACGCCGAGGCGGCCATCGCGGAGGAGCTCGCGAAGATCCGCGACGAGCTCGTCTCGGACGAGGAGCTCGATCGGGCGCGCCGGTACCTCGTGGGCGCGCACGCGATCGGGCTGCAGAAGAACGCGGCGCGCGCGGCGGTGATCGCGCTCGACGAGGCGTACGGGCTCGGCTGGGACTGGCACGACTCGGCCGCCGCGAAGATCGAGGCGGTCACGGCAGACGAGATCCGGCGCGTGGCGAACGAGCTGCTCGCGCCGAACCGGCTGGTGACGGCGGTCGTCGGGCCGCAGGTCGAGGAGGCGTCCGGTGGGTGAGTACGTGGTGGTGACCGCAGAGCTGCCCGAGGCGCTCGCGGAGCTGGCGGCCTACGAGCTGCACGAGGCGGAGGCTGGCGGGGTCGAGCTGCGCGACGGCGAGACGTTGCCTCCGCCGGGCCAGAAGGCGCTGCCGCCGGGGCGCGCGCTGGTGGTCGGGTACTTCGGCGCGGAGGCGGACGGGGACGCGCTCGCCGCGATGCTCCGGACGCGGCTCGCGCAGGAGGACGGTGCCGCAGAGCTGCGCATCGGCGCGGCGCGGCTGCCGGACGAGGCGTGGCACGAGACGTGGCGGCTGCACTTCAAGCCGGTGCACGTGATGGGCGCGCTCTGGGTCGTGCCGCCGTGGGAGAAGGTGCCGGCCGGCGGTCTGGCGGTCGTGATCGAGCCGGGCATGGCGTTCGGGACGGGCGGCCACGCGACGACGTTGTTGTGTCTGCGCGGCGTGCACGACGCGGTGCTGGCGAACCCCGGCGGCGCGGTGCTGGACGTCGGCTGCGGCTCGGGCGTGCTGGCGATC